>JAYVEA010000371.1:0-7525 GCA_043749085.1 Chitinophagales bacterium | reverse complement strand
CAATGATACAACAGGGCGATATGGTATTAAGAACAGGAAATGATTTTACCAGCGAATCGTTAAGGCAACTTTCTTTTACTGATAAAACATACTCTCACTGCGGAATTGCAAGTATTGAAAATGATACGCTGTTTGTGTACCATTCACTGGGTGGAGAGTGGAACCGTGATGAAAAATTGAGAAGAGATCCTATTGAACTTTTTTGTAATCCTGAAGAGAACCGGGGCTTTGGCATTTTTAAATTTAAGTTAACTGCATCACAAATATTAAAACTGGATAGCATTGTTAAAGCCTGGTATAAAGAAGGAGTTATGTTTGATATGGGTTTTGATCTTACCACAAATGACAGAATGTATTGTGCAGAATTTGTAAGTAAGGCTATAAACACTGCAACCAATAATCAGGTTATTTTTTCTACCACAAAAATTAATAAGTTTGAATTTGTAGCGGTTGATAATCTTTTTTTAAATAGCAATTGTGTAGAGAAAAAACGTATCAGGTATCAATAAGTTATGCTCTTATTTTATTCCTCTTAAAAAATAAATATACATTTGCCCGGTAAAACAAAATAAAAATTAATATGAAAAAAATAATTTTATCAATAGCGGTTCTTTTGGCTTTTGGAGTAATTGGCTGTAGAACCAATAGCACTGATCCCCGGGCAGTTTTAATGAGCTTTATGGATGCTCTTGGCAGAAAAGATATTGAAGGTGCGAAAAAGTATGCTACAAAAGACAGTGAAGCAATGCTGGGTATGATACAAATGGGCATGTCTATGGCCCCGGATAGTACAAAGGACAAAACTTATGATAAGAATAACATGGAGTTTGGCGATGCCAAAATAGAAGGAGATAAAGCAACAGTTCCTGTAAAAGAAAAAAAATCAGGTGAAACAATGGTATATACTTTGAAAAAGGAAAGTGGTGCATGGAAAGTAGCCTTTGATAAAGCTACAATGACTAAAATGGGTACAGATAAAATGAAAGAGAAAGGTATGGATATTAATAATGGAATGGATTCTGCATCCAGGATGCTTCAAAATATGAACAGGATGAATGACAGCACTATGTCACAGGATACATCGCATTAATAATTTTAAATAATTTTTTTTGAGAAGCATTCCTTAGGGAGTGCTTTTTTATTTACTGCATCTTATATAAATGCAAACTTCCGGGCATGCTTTTTCGTATTTATATGTACAATTATAAAACTATAATAATTCTCATAATGCGGTTATCTTTTTTTTCGATAATATTTGCAATACTTTTACCTGCATTATTTTCATGCAGTAAAGACAATACTGTTGCACCGCAATTTGTAAATCCATCCCCACCGCCTTTTATGGTAAGTGATTCTTTTAAAAATTTTTTGGCCTTGGGCGATTCTTATACAATCGGTCAATCAGTTTCAGAAGCAGAAAGATTTCCTAATCAAACTATAGCTTTATTAAGAGCACAGAATATCAAAATAAATGATCCAAAAATAATTGCAACAACAGGCTGGACAACTAAAAATCTTATTGATGCATTAGATGCAGCTCCTCCGCAAAATAATTTTGATGTTGTTACTTTATTAATCGGTGTTAACAATCAATATCAAAGACGAAGCCTTAATGAATATAAAACTGAGTTTACCATTTTATTGATGCGTGCAATACAATATGCCGGTAACAGACCAACTCATGTGGTTGTATTATCGATCCCTGATTATAGTGTAACACCTTTTGCGGGCGGATCGGACAAGCCCAGGATCGCTGCCGAAATAGATGAGTTCAACGCTGCAAATAAGGCTATTTCATTACAGTATGGTGTAAATTATCTTGATATCACGCCTATCTCGAGAGAGCCTGACCCTTCCCTGATTGCTATTGATGGTTTACATCCCTCGGGTAAACAATATAAAAGGTGGGCCGGTCTTTTAGCGCCTATGATTAAAGCAATGCTTATTTAGTCAACAGGGCATTAAGCCATTTATAATTAATTTTTTTTTATTGCGCATGGCCCATTGACCATTGACTTCAGGAAGGAATTATCTTTGTACTGAATGTTAGCCCAAACTATCTTATTATATAAAAATGCTTATGGTGGCTTGTCACGCAGTACGTGGTGGCTCTCACTTGTAATGCTTATTAACCGAAGCGGTACAAT
Source organism: Chitinophagales bacterium (assembly GCA_043749085.1). Lineage (GTDB taxonomy): Bacteria > Bacteroidota > Bacteroidia > Chitinophagales > Chitinophagaceae > Ginsengibacter. The sequence continues at coordinate 5,378 of JAYVEA010000371.1, read as the reverse complement.
GGTGGTGCCTTTTATGACGATGTATCTTACACAACATGTTGGTGTAAGCATTAGTAAGGCAGGGTTTGTTATGAGCCTGTTTGGCACTGGAGCCATCATTGGGGCATTGATCGGCGGCAGGCTCACCGATAAAGTTGGCCCTTATTATATTCAAATATCATCATTGATTGGTGGTGGTATTATGTTTATTGTTTTAGGACAAATGAGATCGTATAGTGCTATCTGTGTTTTTACTTTTTTGCTGGCCTTGATTAATGAAGCGTTTCGTCCTGCAAACTCAGTGGCAATAGCACATTATAGTAAAGAAGAGAATCGTACAAGATCGTATTCTTTAAATCGTCTTGCAATAAATTTAGGCTGGGCAGTAGGAGGTGGGTTAGGAGGATTTATTGCTTCATATAATTATGAATTATTATTTTGGGTTGATGGATTAACGAATTTGTGCGGCGCAGCCTTATTGTATATTGTTTTAGCCCCTTCCCGCAATATTGCTACGGAAGTTAAAGTAAAAAAAGAAAAAATAGCCGGCAGAACAGCCTACCAGGATACCACTTATTTAATATTTATTTTCCTGTTATTCTTATTTGCTATGTGTTTCTTCCAGTTGTTTACAACAATCCCTGTTTTTTATAAAGAGCAATTCCATCTTTCAGTATTTTTTATAGGATTGATAATGGCAATGAACGGACTATTGATTGTATTATTTGAAATGATAACCATATTTAAACTGGAAGGCAGGCGGCCACTACTTCATTTTATTTCTACGGGTGTTATATTAATAGCCATTGCATACCTGATGCTGAATACTCCCGGGGTTGAAAAAACAATATTGGCTATAACTATCATGGTATTGTTCACTTTTGGTGAAATACTTTCAATGCCTTTCATGAATTCTTATTGGATATCAAGAACACTGGCACAAAACCGCGGGCAGTATGCTGCATTAATTACTGTAGCATGGGCATCAGCACAGGCTATCGGTCCCTTTACCGGATCACTGATAGCAGAAAAGTTTGGGTATGATGTTTTATGGTTTGTAGTTGCAGGTGTTTGTTTTTTGATAGCTGCTTTGTATCGGTTGCTGCATAAAAAAAATGATAGAAGAGCTTTAGCATAAAGCGCAATCATTCATAGGTATCTGGATAAACCGCGACCTGTTTCATTTGCAATAAGCAGAAATTCATATTTAATAATCGTGTCTTTTAAAAATATTTTTATAAGTTGCTATGTCTTTACCAAAACATTTTTATGCAAACAGCCACAGCACAATCAATTCAACCCGGTTATAGAATTCGATCTATAGATCTGTTACGGGGATTAGTAATGATAATTATGGCTTTAGATCATACAAGAGATTATTTTCATTCATCTGCTCAATTATATGGTCCACTTGATCTGTCTCAAACCAGTGTATTTATTTTTCTTACCAGGTGGGTAACACATTTTTGTGCGCCTGTATTTATGTTCCTTGCCGGAACATCCGCTTTTTTAATAGGACAACGTAAAACCAAAAAGCAATTATCTTTTTTCTTATTTACAAGAGGGCTATGGCTGATGTTTCTTGAACTAACAGTTGTTTACTTTGGATGGTCTTTTAATATTCATTTTCCTGTTAGTGCATTAATTACTATTTGGGCTTTGGGTGTAAGTATGGCAGTATTATCTATACTTATTTATTTGCCTTATAAAATTATTCTTGCAATTGGAATTTTAATAGTTGCAGGACATAATTCATTTGATAATTTTCATGTACCGGGTAATGATTTTAAAGCATTTATTTGGGATGAGTTACATGATCCAAGAGGTATAAATTTTTATGGTCATTTAATTTTTACAGGATACCCTGTTCTGGCATGGATCGGCATCATTACGCTTGGTTATTGTTTCGGTGCCTTTTATAAAAAAGGATATGATACAAAAAAAAGAAAAAGATGGTTACTATTGATTGGGTGCGGAGCAATCATCTTATTTGTTATTCTCAGGGCCGGGAATATTTATGGTGATCAACAACTATGGTCTTATCAAAGATCAAATGTGTTTACATTTTTATCTTTTATTAATGTAACAAAATATCCCCCCTCTTTTTTATATGCTCTTATAACATTAGGGCCTGCCATTATTTTTCTTGCTTTTGTTGAAGGACCTTTAAATAAGATTACTCACTTTATAAGTATATATGGCAGAGTGCCTATGTTTTATTATTTACTGCATATTTATTTAATACATTTTTTGGCAATGTTGGCAGCCCAATTAACAGGCTTTGGCTGGAGGGCAATGGTAGCTGACATTTTCCCGGAAGTGAAGGGGTATGGCTTTTCATTGGCATTTGTTTACCTGATATGGATCGGAGTTGTGCTGGCATTATATCCTTTGTGCAAGTGGTATGATAAATATAAAACCGTCCATAAAGAAAAATGGTGGCTTAGTTATTTGTAACTGGTAATAGTTAAAATAAGTAGTGATAAGATTATAAAAATCCGTTTTTAAAACCGATTTAATTTTTTCATTTTATCTTGCGCCCTCATTAAACTGAAACCATAGTGAGTTTTGAAAATTATCAGGTTCCTTACCCGGTAGAGGAACGTTACAAAAAAAAGATCGCTTACTTCTCAATGGAGTTCGCAATTCACCAGCCCTTAAAGATATACAGTGGAGGTTTAGGATTTTTATCCGGTTCACATTTGCGCAGCGCTTATGAGCTTCATCAGAATTTAATTGGCATAGGTATCTTATGGAAATATGGTTATTATGACCAGGGACGAAACCAGGATCAAACTCTGCAGGTACAATGGAATGAAAAAATATATAATTTCTTAGAAGATACAGGCATTAAATTCCAGATAAAAATTCATGACCATGATGTTTGGGTGAAAGCATTTTATCTTAATCCCGAAACTTTTAATAGTGCCCCGCTGTTTTTATTAAGTACAGATCTGCCTGAGAATGATTATGTTTCTCAAACTATTTGTCATAGATTATACGATGGCAATGTTGCAACCAAAGTTGCGCAGTTTATTTTGCTTGGAGTAGGAGGGGCAAAGCTTGTTGATGAATTAAATTATAATCCTGACCTGTATCATCTTAATGAAGCGCATGGTGTAAGTGCTGCCTTTTACCTCCATAACAAATTTGGAAATGTAGAAGAAGTAAAAAAACGTTTGGTATTTACAACCCATACACCGGAAGAAGCAGGGAATGAAAAGCATGATATTTATCTATGTGAGAAGATGAGTTATTTCTGTGGTATGCCGCTGGAACAGGTAAGAAAATTATCTGGCATGACAGATGATCTCTTCAGCCATTCATTAGCTGCGTTACGGTTTGCACATTTGGCAAACGGTGTTTCTCAATTACATGGAGAAGTGAGCAGGCTTATGTGGAGCAGATATCCGGGTGTATGTGAAATAAAAGCCATTACCAATGCACAGAACTGGAGGTATTGGGCAGACAAGCAATTGTATAAAGCAAGCGAGGAAGGAAATGATACATGGTTTGATGACAGGAAAAAACATTTAAAAAAACGGGCGCTGGATATTGTTGCAGATCAAACAGGAAAATTGATGGATCCAAATGTATTAACCATAGTTTGGGCAAGAAGATTTGCAGGGTATAAAAGAGCAGAACTGATAACAAGAGATCATAAACGCTTTGAAGCGCTATTAAATAATACAAAATACCCGGTGCAGATAATTTGGGCAGGAAAACCATATCCACTGGATTATCCTGCTATTTCTGATTTTAATCAACTGGTTCATTTGAGCAAACAATATAAAAATATCGCAGTGTGTACCGGTTATGAGCTTACTCTGAGTAAACGATTAAAGCAGGCTGCAGATATTTGGCTGAATAATCCACGTGTGCCAAGAGAAGCCAGCGGAACAAGCGGCATGACGGCGGCTATGAATGGTGCGGTAAACTTTAGTACCAATGACGGCTGGATACCGGAATTTATAAATCACGGCAATAACGGTTTTGTTGTACCACCTGCTGATTATATGAACATGCATGTACAGGAACTGGATGAATACGATCTTAATAAAATTTACGAGATACTGGAAAACGAGATACTGCCTTTATATTATGATAATCATGAAACATGGCGACAGGTTGTAAAGAATGGAATGAGAGATGTTCAATTCCAGTTTGCAAGTGACCGCATGGCGAATGAATATTATGAGATTTTGTATAAGTAGAGAATATTCATGCTCTCTTTATAGTTAAACAGGATACTTAAAATTTTATATAGGCACCTATCTCAACAAAAAAAGCAGTTGACAGTTTTTCTTTTTGAATTGTATTATCCAGGGTATATGTAGCAGCATTTACAGGTACGGCTACAACCGGCAAAACAAAAACTCCCCAACGTTTTGTATCATAATTTATAGGGAGAGAAAATTCATAATCAAGAATGGTAAACCGATTGCCATTAGTGAATGTCAGCGTTTTAACTGTATTGGTTGTTCCCCCATTACTGCTGTTGGAATGCCCTCTGCCTTTGCCCTTTCCACTACCGTTACTACCGCTTCCGCTATTACTTGTGGTAAAATTAAATTTGCGAAACTCGTAATATGCCTTATTAAAATATTGTGTACCTGCATTTAATTGTGCGGTAGGTTTAAATGTCCATCTATTATTTTCTTCACCACTTTCAAATTCATGAGATATTGCAAGGCTGGCATTGAGATCAGTGTTTGTTGAAAAAAGCAGATCGCCACCAATATTGATTGCTATCGGCCCGAGATTGTATCCGAGATAAATTCCTGCCAGGCCCTTTAATTCAGAACCTACTGCAAAGCTTGCATTGCTGTAAAAAAATTTGGATCCATACAATCCTGCATCCAGATTTTTATTGATACTAAAATTATAGCCGGACTCTAAACTTATAAGATCAATTCTTTTTGGTTCGTCAGAGCTGACTAACAATGATACTTCGCTGCTTATAAAAAAACCGGATTTGTCGTAATAGCCGATGGATGGGCGTAAATAGGGCACCGTTGCAGAATCTTTTCTGCCGGAGTAAATGGCATTAGAAAGATAATTTATATTGAATTTAAAATAGGATTTTTTGCTGTCTCCTGTTGCCGAATCTTTTTGAGCAAATATATTATTACTGAATAAACCACATAATAATAAGATTATTGAAAATAGATGATTGGATTGTTTCATAGTTGTGTTTAATAGAATTTATGGTTAAAATTAAATTATAAACGCCGGATGTAATGATTTGTTGCGAAGCACGATTATAAATGCAAGGTGTTTAATACATTGTTTGCTTCTTTTTTATAGATATCCAGATCTTTTAATTGCTGCTGGATAAAAGTGTTATCTTCTATTTTGCCTCTCACTTTCTCCATTTCTTTTTTAGTATCATACACCAT
>JAYVEA010000370.1:0-20869 GCA_043749085.1 Chitinophagales bacterium | reverse complement strand
TGGGGGCGGGGGATGGTTTTTAGCATGTAACATAAATGATGTACCGGAAAATGGCGGCGTATGTGTAAAATATAATGATGAACAGATAGCCTTGTTTTATTTTGCCCGTCGCAATGAATGGTATGCTACACAAAACGAATGTCCGCATCGCAGGCAAATGGCATTGAGCCGCGGAATGATCGGTACGCAAAACAATGAACCTAAAGTTGCCTGCCCGTTTCATAAAAAAACCTTTTCATTGATAACAGGTGAATGTTTAACCGGCGATGAATGTGCCATTAAAACTTACCCTGTAAAAGTTGAGGAGGAAAAAGTTTACATCGGTATCGAAAGTAAATCTGAGGAATATTAAAATCGTTCAGTAAGTCTTTAAGGCTTGTATATAAAAATTTATCATCAACAAAAAATAAACTACATGTTAGCAGTTATCAGAAAAAAAATTGTGTGTGTTTTTGTTTCATTAAGCGTTTTCACTGCGTGTTATTCACAGGAAAAAAAACAAAGTATAACCCTGTGGGATGGAATGGCAATAGCAGGCTATGTAGATAACGGAGGGTTTGTAAATTTTGGAGGGCCTACGGTAAAATTGGTTAAAAAGCCATGGAGCTTTGGGTTTGGCATTTTACCAACCATGAGAATTAAAAAAGATAAGGTTCCCAGGGGCGCTATACATAATTCAATAATAACTCCAACTGCCGGATTTGGGTTCACTATGGTCTATAAACATTTTATAGTGCAGCTCCCATTTTATTATAATTCCAAAACGCCAACAACCAATGGTCGATGGAATACAGGGATCGGTGTAGGATATAAGTTTTACTAGCATATTAACTAAACGTCAATAATTTAAACTAATAATGTATGTCTGAAATAATCACAACACAACCACTCACAAAACTTAACATCCTTTCTTTTAAAGGCGTCCAAATGCGAACATTCCATATTACATGGATGACATTCTTTGTTTGTTTTTTTGGATGGTTTGGCCTGGCGCCATTAATGCCAGCTATCAAGGAAAATTTACATTTAAGTAAATCGCAGATCGGCAATATTATTATTGCATCAGTGTCAGGAACTATAATTGCCCGTTTGTTAATTGGTAAACTTTGCGATACATGGGGTCCCCGTAAAACATATACTGCAATGTTGCTCATTGGCGCTATACCTGTAATGTGTGTAGGGCTTGCCGAGAGTTATACTTCTTTTTTATTATTCCGTTTGGCCATAAGTATTATCGGTGCATCATTCGTCATTACACAGTTTCATACTTCCATGATGTTTGCACCTAATATTAAAGGAACCGCCAATGCAGTGGCAGGTGGATGGGGAAACCTTGGCGGCGGAATTACCAATATGGTTATGCCATTGGTCTTTGCTGCCATTGTGGGATTTGGATTTACCAGCAATGAAGCATGGAGATATGCAATGATACTTCCCGGCGTGATGATGCTGGTAATGGCATTTTTATATTTCCGCTACACAAAAGATACTGCAGCCGGTAATTATGACGAGATACAAAGAGGCGAAAAAATTAAAACTAAAACTGATTACAGTGTTTTGAAAGATTGGAGAATATGGGCATTGGCATTGTCATACGCCGTATGCTTTGGTATGGAAATAACTTTTGATAATGTGGCTGCGTTACATTTTGTGCAGCAATATAATTTAAGCATGAGTAGTGCTGGCTTCTATGCCGGCGCATTTGGTTTCATGAACATTTTTGCCCGTGCATTAGGTGGCATTTTTGCAGACCGCGTTGGCAGAACCTATGGTATGAGAGGGAAAGGATTGTTACTCGCAATAGTATTATTGCTGGAAGGTTTTGGTTTAATAATGTTTGCCCAGGCAGGTTCATTTGGGATGGCAATTTTTTCAATGATCTCTTTTGCACTCTTTCTTAAAATGGCTAATGGGGCCACTTACGCTATCACCCCTTTTATAAACGAAAAAAATGTTGGACTGGTGGCTGGTATTGTTGGGGCCGGGGGTAATGTGGGAGGAATGTTGTTTGGTTTTCTTTTCAAAAGCGCAAGCATTACATATCTGCAGGCATTCAGCTACATAGGTGTTATTGTGATTGGTGTAGCATTAATTGTATTAGTAACCCGTTTTGGTAAAAATGAAAAGGCTGTAGAAGTTAATGTGGCTTTGGAATCGGCGGCTTAAATAACGATTGATTGCTCTTTTTTTAATCCGGTTGATTGCTGTTTTTTTAATTCGATTGGTTGCTATTTTTTTTTAAAATTATTTCTGTGAAGGAATTGAATGAAACATATAGAGAAGCATTTAATAACTCCCCTTTACGGGATGGGGGCAAAACAACCTGCTGTTATTGTGGCGTGGGCTGTGGTATTGTTCTTAATAAAGATAAGATGGGTCGTTTGCTGGTGGAGGGAGATAAAGATCATCCCGTAAATAAAGGAATGCTTTGCAGCAAAGGGATGAACCTGCATTACACAGTAAATGATACCACAGACCGCTTATTATATCCTGAAATGAGATACAGCCGAAACATGCCAAGGCAAAGGGTTTCATGGGATATAGCGCTGGAGCGGACAGCATCCGTATTTAAAACACTGATAGAAAAATACGGTCCTGATTCTGTAGCTTTTTATGCATCAGGCCAATGCTTAACAGAAGAATATTACGTGGTTAATAAATTAATGAAAGGATTTATTGGCAGCAATAATATCGACACCAATTCAAGGCTTTGCATGAGCAGTGCTGTAGCGGCTTATAAAATGAGCCTGGGCGAAGATGCTGTGCCGGGGTGTTATGATGACCTGGAATTGGCCGATACTATTTTTGTTGCCGGTGCCAATCCTGCCTGGTGCCATCCTATTTTATGGCGAAGGATAGAAGCGGCAAGAGAAAAAAATCCGGATATTAAAATTATCGTCAGTGACCCACGTAAAACACAATCGTGTTCAATAGCAAATGTGCATTTACAATTACAACCGGGTACAGATGTTACGCTGCATCATGCTATCGGAAGAGTGTTGATAGAAAATGGAGATACTGACCTTGGCTTTATAAAAGATCATGCTGAAGGATTTGAAAAATACCGCTCTGTTGTTTTTGAACGCACGGTAGAAGAAGCGGCAATAATCTGTGGTATAGATGAAAAAGATATTCGCCTGGCAGCATCTTATATCGGCAATGCAAAAGGTTTCATCACCATGTGGACAATGGGTTTGAACCAAAGCGTGATCGGTGTTAACAAAAATCTTTCATTAATAAATCTTAACCTTATAACAGGGCATATAGGTAAATCGGGCTCAGGACCATTTTCATTAACAGGTCAGCCAAATGCTATGGGCGGCAGGGAGGTTGGCGGATTATCAAATTTATTATCTGCACATCGTGACCTCCTGAATCCTGCACACCGTGAGGAAGTAGAAAAATTCTGGAAAGTTACTCCGGGTAAGATCTCATCTAAGCCGGGACTTACCGCAACAGAAATGTTTGAAGCATTAAATGATGGAAGACTAAAAGCTGTATGGATATTATGCACCAACCCATTGGTTAGTTTACCTGATGTTAGAATGGCTGAGGAAGGATTTAAAAAAGCAAAATTTGTAGTGGTGCAGGAGGTAAGCAATAGACCACAAACATTGCAATATGCAGACGTGGTTTTGCCTGCTGCATCCTGGGCGGAAAAAGAAGGAACAATGACCAATGCCGAACGAAGGATTAGTTATTTGAATAAAGTAACTGATGCACCGGGTGAAGCATTACCCGATGCAGAGATCATCTGCCGTTTTGCAAAAAAAATGAACTTTGATGGGTTTGACTTTAAAAGCTTCGCAGAAATATTTGCAGAGCATGCGGCACTCACCAAAGGCACAAATATTGACATCAGTGGGTTGAGTTATGATATACTTGCAGAAAAGAAAAGTGTACAATGGCCTTATACAACAGCCAACGCTGCAAGTAATAATGGACTGTGTTATGGCACTAAAAGACTTTTTACTGATAAACTATTTTACACCCCTTCAAAAAAAGCTAACATCCATTCATTTCCTGATGAGAACCAATCCGAAAAATTAAATCCTGATCTTCCGCTTATCCTTACTACAGGCCGCATCCGTGACCAGTGGCACACGATGAGCAAGACAGGAAAAGTAAATAAACTTAACAAACATATTTCAGAAGCGTTCCTTGAAATACATCCCGATGATGCTTCTGCAAGAAATATAAATGAAGAGGCATTGGTGGAAATTTTCAATGGCAGGGGTAACGTAAGAGTGAAAGCAAAATTTTCATCTGATATAAAAAAAGGTGTTGTGTTTTTACCGATGCATTGGGGTAAAATACTCAATAGTGATCTTAACCGTGCCAATAATCTTACTAATAATTTAGTTGATCCCATAAGTAAAGAACCTGATTTTAAATTTTCAGCTGTTGAGGTAAAGCTGTATAAAAAACCAAAACAAAAAATAATTGTAATTGGTGCAGGCGCCGGCGCCTGTGGCTTTGTAAAAAGTTACCGCCAGTTAAATACTGATGATGAGATTGAAATATTCAGTAAGGAGGATTTTCCTTTTTACAATCGTGTGCTGTTGCCCGATTACATAAATGGCTCAATGGGTTGGAGCAACCTGGTAAAGATGTCGGATGAAGAAGAATACAATTACAATATCAAATTGCATCGTGGAGTAAGTATTGAGCTAATAGACAGGGAAAACCAAACAGTTACTGATAGTAAAGGTACTATTCATTATTATGATATACTACTGATGGCAACAGGAAGCAGGGCAGCATTGCTCAGGGATATTCCTGCTTTAAAAGGTATCTTCACTATGCGCAACAGGACCGATGCAGATAACTTTAAAGACCACATTGATCCTGCAAAAGGGAAAGTGATAATTGTAGGTGGCGGTCTGCTTGGTATTGAACTGGCGGCTTCACTTCGTGAAGTAAATTTAGAAGTGACGATGGTGCAACGGATATCACGTTTAATGGACAGGCAACTGGATCCTTTAGGCAGCCAGTTATTGCATGAAGAGTTGATAGATAAAGGGGTTGATATTTATTATAATGATGAGATAGAGCGGGTTCTTGGCGATGGTGCAGTCTCAGGTATCCGGTTAAAAAGTGGTTTGATGATCGAATGCCAGGCCATCGTAATTGCAATTGGTACTGTACCCAATATCGAGATAGCAAAAAATTGTGGATTAGAATGCAAGCGGGGCGTAATAGTAGATGATTACTTACAAACCAGCGATCCAAATATTTTTGCTGTTGGGGAAATTGCAGAGTTCAAAGGTTTTTTATATGGCATCACAGCAGCTGCAGAACAACAGGCAGATATTGTTGCAGGATTTTTGACAGGCGATATTTCAAAATATTACAGCGGTTCATTGCTGATGAATATTTTAAAACTGCATGGAACTGATCTGTGTTCATTGGGCGAGGTAGAATGTCCTGATGATCCTGCGTATGAAGAAGTAGTTTTTATCGATAAGGCAAAAAGGTATTATAAGAAATGTATCGTTCATAATGATAAACTTATTGGCGCCATATTGATCGGCGATAAAAGTGAGTTTCTTGAATTCCGGGACCTGATAGAAAATAAAATGGAGCTAAGTGAAAAGCGGCTGCAACTGCTTCGCTCAGGTAAAATGGCTGAACCTTTAATTGGTAAATTAGTTTGCAGTTGTAATAATGTGGGGGAAGGAAATCTTATAAATAAAATTAAAGAAGGCTGTAAAGATCATTTGCAATTATGCCAGTTAACAGGTGCAGGCATGGGTTGCGGCAGTTGCCGACCGGAAGTAAAAATGTTATTGGAAGAACATATTTATGTAGTTAAGAAAGAAGCAACACTTGAAACAGGTTTTTTAAGAAAAAATAAATGAGTATAAAAGAAAATATAAAAGTTTTGGCTCCATCAGAATTCAGGGATCTGAAAGGAATAGAATATTTTCAGTTTGAAGAGGATTTTGTAGAAGCAAATATTCGTTGTATCCCAATGATAGTTCGTTTTAAAATGGATGCAACAGGAATAAAATTAAAATTGTCTGAATGGTCTAAATTCAAAGTGGAGGAGAGAATAAAACTGGCATTATTGCCATGCAGTGATGAAGAGGAAATGAAGCAGTATAATAATTACCTGCGATCATTGATAAAAAAATATACAGGAAATGAGGCAACCACGCTGGCAATAAACAAGGATCCCGAATGGGCAAATACTGATCTTGTTCCGGAAATATTATTCAATCGGCTAAAAAAATTTAATTGCTTGTTAACCGCGGACAAATGGAGATCACTCACCGACCTTCAGCGCTTTGCTTTATTAAAGCTGATGAAAGAGGGGCATGAAAATAAAAACTTTCCGAAAGCGATCAAAGAATTCGGACTTAATAGATAATGAAACAGCATTTTACCATAAAAATAAATTTTCGGGGAGGAATTATTTCTCCCGGGGATCTTTACAATATACTGGTTGCAACAGCTAAAGCAGGAAACAGCCATGTAAGCTTTGGGTTGAGACAGCAATTGCTTATCCGCATTGATGCTGAAAGGTTACATCAACTTACATCTGAACTTGAATTACTGGGCGTTAAATATGAGATTGACAGCGACAGGTTCCCAAATATTGTCAGTTCTTACCCTGCAGAAGAAGTTTTTATTACAAACACATGGTTAAGCGAAGGAGTGTATAAAGATATTTTTGATGAGATGGATTACCAGCCTAAACTAAAAATAAATGTCTCTGACAGTAACCAGAGTTTTACGCCATTGCTTACAGGTAATATCAATTGGGTAGCTTCATCAACAACGCCACATTTCTGGCATCTTTTTATTCGCTTTCCCAAAACGAATATAATTTATGAGTGGACTGAGATGGTTTATACCAACGATGTCCCGAAACTTTCCCGTGAAATTGAATCACTGATATTTCAAAATAAAAAATTGTTTTATGATAATTCAAATGCAAGGGGAGAACAATTATTCACGAAGATCAAAAACGAAAAATATATTACGAGGAGATCTGAAAAACCTGCAGTGTTACCTTCTTTTAATCTTCCTTATTATGAAGGTCTTAACCGTTACAATAATAATAGATATTGGCTGGGTATTTATCGCCGGGATGAATTGTTTGGTATAGATTTTTTAAAAGAGCTATGCCTGTTATGCCTTGACACCAAGATCGGGCAATTATGTTCTACGCCATGGAAGTCAATAATTATAAAAGGGATCGAAGAAAAAGATAAATTAAGGTGGAACCTCTTACTGGAAAAATACCAGGTAAACATGCGTCATGCAGCCAATGAACTTAACTTCCAGGTAGAAGATGATTGCAGTGAAGGCCTGGCATTAAAAAACTTTTTGGTTAAACAGTTAAACGATAATGATACACGCACTTTTGGTATTTGTATCGGTATAAAAACAAGAAAGAAAAGTGAAGTGTTCAGCAGTATATTGATAAGGCGCAAACCATTACTGAATATCTTAGGATTAAAAATGTTTTTTCTTTATGATATTTTATGTGCTCATGATTTTAATCCGAATGAGAGAACCGGTTTTGTATTCAGCAGTAATAACCCTAAGTTTTTACTGGGCGAACAATTACGCCGTTCCGTTATAGCATTTTATAAAAGCCGGGTAAATAAAAATATAATAGCACAGAAAAAAGTTTTACCAAACGATGCGGTTAAGAAAAATGTTATTGAATATGTGTTTCAATGTAAGCATTGCTTAACAGTTTATGAAGCAGCAGCGGGTGATTTAGCGAATGGCATTGCAGCAGGCACTTTATTTTCATCGCTGCCGGATACTTATAGCTGTAGTTTATGTGAATCACCTAAAGATGATTTTGTGAGAATAGAAAAAACCAGGCTGGGATTACAATCCGTTTAACTCTGCATGGGCATTAAAATTCCGGAAACATTTTTTTTGTTCATCCTTTACAGCAATAGTATTTACATCCAGGTGATCGATCATAAATTTCATACTGTGTTTAATAAGCTGGCCATTATGCATAATTGCAACAATTTTTATTAATCCTTTAGAAGTATAAATGCCGCATAATGGTTCAGGTTCGCCATCGTTAGTATATATATAGGCCTCGGACCGTGGTTGTTTTTTATATCGAATGTTAAGTTCATTAAGCAGTGATGATTCCATCAATGGCATATCACAACCAAGAGCAAAAAGGTCTTCTGTTGGATTTTGAATATGACAGCTTAGCAATCCCAGCAATGGCCCACCTAAAGGCAACGAAGTTTTATCGGCAACAAGATCATCTTCTGAAAATATTTTTGCATACTCGGGATACTGGGTATTATTTACAGATAGTTTAACCGGGATATTTAATGTTGTTATTTTGTCCATGGCTGTTTGCGCCCATGTTTTAGCTTCCAGTTTAAGCAGGCCTTTGTCGCTGCCCATCCGTAAACTTTGTCCGCCGCATAAAATAATACCCAGCATTTAAAATTTATTTTGAGAGGATTCCTGATGATGTGGTTTTGTATCAGAATGACCAAGACTTTTACCCGGGCTTACCTCATCCCGAATCAATTGTTTTAGTTCTTTGATCTCAGGGAAACCGCCATACTCTTTCCTGTCAAATATTTTTTTATCATTTATGCTAATGTGAAAATCTCCGTTTACTTCACTCGGCTGCAAGGTTACCGCTTTCAGATCATTCTCAAAAGTTGTCAAAAATTCCTGGGCCATATATGCCGCACGCAATAACCAGTGGCATTTGGGGCAATATTCAATTATAATAGTTGGTTTCATTACCGCTTATAAATTAGTAAGTTTAAATGGTGTTCAGGCAACCATAAATTTACTTTTTATTTGAGAGATAAAATTAAATAAGTAATATCTTTTTTAAAATCCGGAAAACAATAATATGCCTGTGTTTATTGAATAATAATTAATGACTTGCCCAATATTTACTTGCTGTTTAATTGGAAGGAAATAAACAAATTTATTCACATAGCTTTTGTCGACATAATTTATTGTGTTCACTAGTGTGATACTATTTCTTCTATAACTCACCAGGATCAGCTATTTTCATTTTCTGTATCGAAAAGATGTGTATCGTGCTATTGGGTTTAAATTATTTTACCTGCTGCTACTGTCATTCACACCAGGTTAAAAAGTTTACATTTGCCTTTATGGTTTCGGTTTCCTTTGCGTTTTTTTATTGTTATTTGATTATTACTTCTCAAATGCATAATAAAAATCTGGATTCTTGTTCTATTTATTTATGTAACATATTTTGAAGTTTTGTTTACCGTTAAATTATTATGGATTATCTATTGCACGATGAACTAAATCTTATTAGGAAACTAATTTTCTTTTCTTGTGTGGTGTTTAGTTTGGCATTTACTGCGTGTAATAACTCTTCAAACCAATCATCTACCGACGATTCCACTTCTGAAAAAGATTCAACCACTAAATCAACAATTATGATTCCCGATAAAACAGGTTTTCAGGATAGCATAAATGGGAAAAAAACTGATCTGTTTATTTTGAAAAACCATAATGGAATGACGGCCGCTATTACAAATTATGGTGGCAGATTAGTAAGTCTTTTGGTTCCTGATAAAAAAGGAAAGCTTACTGATGTGGTTGTTGGTTTTAAAAGAGTTCAGGATTATGTAAACTCTACTGAGCCTTATTTTGGTGCTACAATTGGCAGGGTTGGTAACCGTATTGCAAAAGGAAAATTTTCTCTTGATGGAAAACAGTATACATTGTTTACAAACAATGGTCCGAATACTTTGCATGGTGGTAAAAAAGGTTTCCAGGCTGTAGTTTGGGATGCTGCACAGCCAAATGACAGCACACTCGAATTAAGATATGTTGCAAAAGATATGGAAGAAGGATTCCCCGGGAATCTTAATGTAAAAGTTACTTATTCATTAACAGCAGACAATGGTTTTAAATGCGGGTATGAAGCCACTACTGATAAAAAAACGGTAATCAATCTTACGAATCATGCTTTCTTTAATTTAAACGGAGAAGGCAGTGGTACAATTAATAAGCATGTATTGCAAATAAATGCAGGTAAATATACTCCTGTTGATTCAACGTTAATACCAACCGGAAAAATAGAACCTGTTGCCGGCACGCCATTCGATTTTACCAAACCCACTACAATTGGTGCAAGAGTGGATGATAATAATGATCAGCTAAAATATGGGCAAGGATACGATCACAATTTTGTTCTAAGATCAGCCGATGATACGAACATTATACACGCTGCTACGATAATTGGTGACAGATCAGGAATACAAATGGATGTATATACGCAAGAGCCGGGATTGCAATTTTATGGTGGTAATTTTATGCAGAGCAAAAACACATTTAAAACAGGTGTAAAGGATGATTTTCGAACAGCGTTCTGTTTAGAGACACAACACTTTCCTGATGCACCAAATCACCCGGACTTTCCATCAATAGTTTTAGAGCCTGGAAAAACTTATCATACAATATCTGAATATAAGTTTTCTGTTAATCATTAATTTCCTAACAAATAAAATTTACTTTAGTATTGGATGTCAATTATTCTGATTAAGACTTAATTTCCCTTTTTATTAAAGATCAATTTATGCATCTACATTCGATTGATTACGGAATTATTGCTCTTTATTTTTTGTTTGTTGTTGGGATTGGTATTCTTTTAAAACGAAGGGTAAAAACGGGCAACGATTTTTTAATGAGCAACAGGAGTATTCCATTATGGATAACTTCTCTTGCTTTTATTTCGGCAAACCTGGGGGCGCAGGAAGTATTGGGAATGGCTGCAAGTGGCGCCAAATATGGAATGTACACAACACATTTTTATTGGCTGGGTGCTGCGTTTGCAATGGTTTTCCTGGGCATATTTATGATGCCTTTTTATTATGGAAGTAAAGCACGCAGTGTTCCTGAATATCTTAAGCTTCGATTTGATGAAAAAACAAGAACCTTTAATGCACTTTCATTTGCAGTGATGACGGTTTTTTCATCCGGCATTTCTTTATATGCTTTGGCAATGCTTATGCAAACAGTTTTAGGGTGGAACTTTGATGTATCTATCTGGCTGGCTGCAGGAATTGTTTTTGCTTACATTTATTTAGGTGGATTAACAAGTGCTGTTTACAATGAAGTGCTCCAGTTTTTTTTAATCGTCCTGGGTATAGCACCGCTCGTTTATATTGGTTTGGAAAAAGCCGGAGGATGGCAGGGGCTGGTGCATAATGTTGATAATGCCAAATTACATTTGTGGAAAGGAATGGGAAGCGCTGCTACCAATCCAATGGGTGTAGATGCATTTAGTCTGGTGTTTGGGTTAGGATTTGTACTTGCATTTGGTTATTGGTGTACAGACTTCCTGGTAGTGCAAAGAGCAATGATCTCAAAAAATTTAAACGCTGCACGCCGTACACCTATCATTGCAACTGTTCCAAAAATTATGATGCCGCTGATAGTTATCCTTCCGGGTATAGTATTGCTGGCATTACAAAATCAGTTCAGTGGATTTGATCTGCCTAAAAATATAAATGGTCAGACAGATTATAATATGGCATTGCCAACATTATTACAAAAATTATATCCAAGTGGAATATTAGGTGTTGGTATCACTGCTTTAATTGCATCCTTCATGTCCGGCATGGCTGGCAATGTTACAGCATTTAATACCGTATGGACGTATGATATTTATCAATCTCACATAAAAAAAACTGCATCTGATAAACATTATCTTAATGTAGGAAGAGCCACTACAGTTGTTGGAATTTTATTGTCAATTTTAACTGCTTATGTTGCACGGGGATTTAATAGTATTATGGACCTGCTGCAATTGGTTTTCAGTTTTGTAAATGCACCGCTGTTTGCCACTTTCTTTTTAGGAATGTTCTGGAAAAAAACAACAGCCAACGGGGCTTTCTGGGGTTTGCTTTCAGGAACAACAGCAGCCGCCATTACGCATGGATTAACAACAGCAGAAGGTAAAGGTGGATGGATAGCAAACATCCATACCTTTTATTCAGGTACCAGCCAGGCATTTAATATTGCTGGTATTGCATTTATTGTATGCTTTATTGTTACTTCTGTAATAAGTACAATGACAGTAAAAAAGCCGGAAAATGAATTGGTAGGATTGGTTTACAGCCTTACTCCTAAACAAAAAGACAGTGCAAAAGTTTGGTATAAAAACCCGCTATGGCTGGGTATAATTATGTTGGTAATAACTGTTATTTTAAATTTCATCTTCTATTAAAAATATTTTTATGAATAAACTATTTGATCTCCGCTTTGTTATAGGAAGCTTTTTCCTGATAGTAGGAATATTATTATTGGGATACAGTTTTTTATCTGCTGATACTGAACTAAGCATGCACACAATAAACCGCTGGTGCGGAATAGTATTTATTGTTTTCGGAATTTTAATGATCGTTCTTTCTTTGCAAAAAGATGCAGATGATGAACTATTAGAAGAAGAGAAATAACTGATGTAATTCTATCCGAAGGTTATAACCAACAATTAATTATACAGACTTTTCCATATTTAATCTTCAACTTTTCTTCAGATTGATTTTATACTTTTCCAGAATATTTAATTTTTAATGAAAGTGGTAGCTTCGTAAAAGCACGGAATAAGTAGAAAAAGCAGAATTTAGCTGTCTCAATAATATTGGGACAGTTTTTTGCTATCATGTTTTTTTGAATTTTATGAATAGAAGACGTTTCCTCATTTTTCTTATTTTTTTAATACCTGTTTATTCTTTAGCACAGGATAAGAATCTTGATTATTATATTTCAAATGCGATAACCAATAGCCCCTTGCTGAATGATTTTAGAAATCAACTTTTATCTAACAGCATTGATAGCCAGATTTTACAGGCTTCCAGAAATATTCAGATAAACGGAAATGGGAATTCATTTTATGCACCTGTAAGAAATGGATACGGTTATGATGCCGCCATAACCAATGGCGGGCAGCTACAGGCTTTGGTAACAGCTTCAAAAAATATTTTACCAGGAAAATTTGTAAATCTTGGCTTTAAGCAATTACAACTTACAGGCGATTCAATACGTAATGCATCAAAGATTTCTGAGCAGGATCTAAAAAAAACGATCATCAATCAATACATAACAACCTATGGCGATCAATTGCAAATGGATTTTAACTCTCAATTACTAAATTTATTAAGCAGGGAAGAAATGGTTTTAAAAAGACTAACACAAAAAAATGTTTACAAACAGGTTGATTATTTATCTTTTTTGGTAACCTACCAGCAGCAGGATCTTACACGAAATCAATTGCAGGCGCAATACAAAAATGATTATGCAACTTTAAATTACCTGGCAGGTATTATTGACACAATACCTACGGCTCTGGCGCCTCCTGAATTAAATGTTATAAGAACTTTTTATACTGATAGCTCGGCATTTTTTTTAAAATATAAAATAGACAGCTTACGACTTATCAATAATAAAGCCTTGATAGACCTGGGTTACAAACCTCACATCAACCTCTTTACAGATGGAGGTATTCAATCTACTTTTTCTGATCCTGTGTATAAAAATTTTGGATATAGCTTTGGCATAAATTTCGTTGTTCCTATTTACGATGGTGGCCAAAGAAAACTGCAGTATTCAAAAATTAATATTGCTGAAAGAACAAGAGCAAGAAATAAAGAATTTTTTCAAACACAATACTATCAACAGGTAGCGCAGTTACAACAACAGCTTAATGCTATAGAAAATTTATTGGTTCCTATCAATAAACAAATTAAATATATTGAAACCCTGATTGATGCCAATGGAAAACTTTTAGAAACCGGTGATATAAAAATGACCGATTATGTTTTAGCTTTAAACAATTACATAACGGCAAAAAACCTGGTTGTTCAAAATATGGTGGCACGTTTGCAAATTATCAATCAATTAAATTACTGGAATAAATAAGAAGTAATCAGTTATAAGTAATACGTAATAAGTAAAATGAAACTTTTGATAAAATATTTGTTTTTAATTTTTGGAACGCTGATCATTTCATGCAAACACAAAACAACAACTGATACAGAAGAAACAAAAGTAGCAACCAAAACACCTGTTACTGTTACTTCAATCAGTTACGATCCATTGGAAGAATTTGTTGAACTGAATGCCACTTCCACTTTTTTGCAGAAGAGTTTTGTAAAATCAAACTTAACCGGCTACATAAAATCAGTTAATGTAAAATATGCAGATCATGTAAACCCGGGCCAGGCAATGTTTACATTAAAAACCAAGGAATCCGATGCTATTGGAAACACCATTAATAAGCTTGATCCAGGCTTTAGATTTTCAGGAGTGAATAGTATTAGAGCTAGCAGTGGTGGTTATGTTTCAGAATTAAACCACCAGGCAGGAGATTATGTTCAGGATGGGGAACAGCTTGCAGTGATAAGCAACGTAAATAGTTTTGTTTTTGTTATGAATGTGCCTTATGAATACAAGCAATATATTACTAACAATAAACAAGCTGAAGTAAAATTACCCGACGGGACAAGGCTTTTAGGAACTGTACAAACTTCTATGCCTTTTATGGATTCACTTTCGCAAACCCAGTCTGTAGCCATCCGTGTTCATGCACCACAACAGATACCGCAAAATTTAGTAGCAAGAGTAAAAATAGTAAAAGACAGCAAAGCCGCTGCAGCAGCGCTTCCCAAAGCTGCAGTACTTTCTGATGAAACCCAATCAGAATTTTGGGTAATGAAATTATTAAATGATAGTACAGCAATAAAAGTTGCCATAAAGAAAGGCATTGAAACAGGAGACAAAATAGAAATACTTTCTCCTTCATTTAATCCGGCTGACAGGTTTGTACTTACAGGAAATTACGGATTGGCAGATACAGCAAAAATTTTATTGCCACAGGCAGGAAATGTAAAGAACGAAAAAGATTCGGGTGCTGAAAAAAAATGATTTGCGAACCACAAAGACACAAAGGAACACAAAGGCTTCTTTGTGAAACTTTCAGCCTTAATCCCTTTGTGGCAACTTAAATAAAATAATAATTGAAAAATTTTTTCATCTCTCATAAAAATCCGCTTGCAGTTGTTTTGGTAATGATACTGATGGGCGGAATTTTTGCATACAGCAGGTTACAAACATCGCTTTTCCCGGAGATAACTTTTCCTAAAATAAAAGTTATTGCTGATGCAGGTCTGCAGCCGGTTGATAAGATGATGGTAACCATAACCAAACCGCTGGAAGGTGCCATTAAACAAATACCGGACCTCACAGATATACGCAGTACAACAAGCCGAGGCAGTTGTGAAATTTCGGCATACATGGATTGGAGTGCCGATGTAGACCTAAGCCAGCAGCGCATTGAAGCCAGAATTGCTGAGATAAGAAACACATTGCCTGCCGATGTAAATATTACGGTTGAAAAGATGAACCCATCTATACTTCCGGTTATGGGATACTCTTTGGAATCGCATAATTTATCGCCGATCGAATTAAAGCAACTGGCACTTTATACTGTTAAACCATTTTTATCACAGGTTGCCGGTGTATCAGAAGTTCGCATTATTGGCGGAAAGAAAAAAGAATATTGGCTGCAGCTGGATGTGCAAAAAATGAGTTCGCTTTCCATAACACCTGATGCCGTTACAAATGCGCTTAACCAAACCAACTTTGTAAAATCAAATGGATACTTAGCAGACTATAAACATTTATACCTGACTGTTACTGATGCAACTGTACACAATGTTGAAGAGCTGAAGAATCTCGTTATAAATAATTCGGGCAAACGGGTAATTCAATTGCAGGATATTGCTAACATCCAGGTAAAAGAAGGAGTTGAATTCACAAAAATTAATGCTAATGGAAAAGAAGGATTATTGATCGCGGTAATAAAACAGCCTAACACAAATCTTATTGATCTTTCAAAAACAATGAAAGAAAAAGTTAATGCGGTTAAAACAATTCTTCCTAAAGACGTAACGATAAAACCATATTATGTACAGGCAGATTTTGTAAATGAATCAGTAAAAAGTGTTACAGATAGTTTGTGGATAGGATTAGTGCTGGCAATAATTGTGGCGATAATTTTTCTTCGCTCATTAAAAGCAAGTGCAACCATACTCATTACAATTCCTGTTACGCTTGGGCTTACAATAATTGTAATGTATGCCATTGATTATACTTTAAACATTATGACACTCGGCGCCATTGCTGCTGCCATCGGTTTAATTATAGATGATGCAATTGTGGTGGTGGAGCAGATACACCGAACGCATGAAGAACATCCTGATGAACAATACACATCAATTGTACAAAAGGCTATTCATTATCTTTTTCCTGCAATGGTAGGTTCATCACTTAGCACAATGGTAATATTTATTCCATTTATGATGATGAGTGGTGTTGCCGGCGCCTATTTTAAAGTAATGACCAACACGATGATCATTACATTGATCTGTTCATTTTTTGTTACATGGATAGGCTTGCCGGTTATTTATTTATTATTATCAAGAAAAAAAACTAAAGAGAAATTAAAAGAAAGAAAAGAGGAAGCACATCCTGTAAAAAAACAAAAATGGGTTTCGTATTTTATTTTTCGTCCGTGGCTGAGCTTTATTATAATTGGCGCATTAATAACAATTATCGTGATCATTCTGCCCAAATTACAAACAGGTTTTTTACCCGAGATGGATGAAGGAAGTATTGTGCTTGATTATAGTTCGCCGCCCGGAACAAACCTTGAAGAAACTGACATGGAATTAAGAGAAGTGGAAAAAATAATTGTTGCTGTTCCTGAAGTTCAGGCTTATTCAAGACGTACGGGAACACAGATGGGTTTTTTTATAACAGAACCAAACCGTGGCGATTATCTTATCCAGTTAAAATCGAAAAGAAAAAAGACCACTGAACAGGTTATTGAGGACATTCGTAAAAGGATTGAAAGCACACAACCTGCACTGCGTATAGATTTCGGGCAGGTTATCAATGATATGCTGGGAGATCTGATGACATCTGTTCAGCCAATTGAAATAAAAATTTTTGGTGAAGACAAAAAACAACTGCAGCAACTTTCAAAACAGGTTGCAAACATTGTAGAAAAAACACAAGGAGCCGCAGACGTATTTGATGGCATTGTAATTACAGGTCCATCAATTAGCATACAACCCGATTATACAAAGCAGGCACAATTTGGAATCACTTCAACAAGTTTTCAGTACCAGGTACAAACTTCTCTTGAAGGAAATATTGTAGGAAATATTTTTGAAAAAGAACAGGTCTCTCCTATCAGGATCGTATATCCCAACAGCAGGAAATTAAGTATTGATAATATAAATAGCCTGCAGATATTTTTACCTAATGGAAGACTTAAACCGATAAGTGAACTGGCAAGTGTAAAAATAAATGAAGGTGATGCAGAAATAGAAAGAGAGAATTTACAATCCATGGGTGTTGTATCAGCAAGGCTTGAAAGCCGCGACCTGGGCAGTGTTATGAAAGATATTCAAAGTAACATTGCATCGCATATTTCATTACCCACCGGTTATCATATTGAATATGGCGGATCATATGCAGAGCAGCAAAAATCTTTTAAAGAATTATTAATGATATTGATCACCTCCAGTTTATTGGTTTTTTGTGTGATCCTCTTTTTATATAAACAGATTAAAGTTGCGTTTTTAATTCTCATCCTCGCAGTGCTGGGTATTGCAGGAAGTTACCTTGCGCTTTTTATTACCGGCACTCCATTAAATGTGGGAAGTTATACAGGATTAATAATGATCGTGGGCATAATAGGTGAGAATGCCATTTTTACTTTTTTGCAGTTTAAAGAATCATTGCATACACAATCCGTTGATGAATCAATTGTATATTCTATTTCAACAAGATTACGGCCTAAACTCATGACGGCTCTTGGAGCCATCATTGCACTAATGCCATTAGCCCTTGGAATTGGCGCCGGCGCTGAGTTGCATCAACCTTTAGCTATTGCTGTTATTGGTGGATTTTTAATTGCTCTTCCGTTATTGTTAATAGTGTTGCCTTCCATGTTGAGGTTATTATATAAAAATTATAAGAAGCCCGAAAACGAATAGAATTGTTTTTGGTTTAATAAATAAAAATGCTCGCTGATAGAATAAAAGAGTATTCTAATACGAACAGAATCATTCCCGATGCAAACAGGCAATAAATATTTAGGAATTGAAATAGGAGGTACAAAATTGCAGTTATCAGTTTCCCACTCAGCAGGATGTATAGAAAAAACAATCCGGCATGCCATCGATCCGACAGGTGGTGCGGAAAATATTCGAATGCAGATTTTGAAAGGTTTAAAAGATTTGAATGTTCTTAATGAAATTGCTGCTATTGGAGTAGGCTTTGGAGGCCCGGTAGATTGGAAAACCGGAACCATCCGAACATCACATCAGGTATCGGGATGGGCGAACTTTAATTTAAGTGAATGGCTGCATGAAATTACCGGAAAGCCTGTTGCAGTTGATAACGATGCAAACGTTGCAGCTTTAGCAGAAGCACTTTATGGTTGCGGCAATATTTATGAAAGAGTATTTTATATTACAATTGGCAGCGGTATAGGAGGAGGTATAATCATCAATGGTGAGATCTATCATGGTAAAGAACCTGGTGAATTGGAAGTAGGACACATCCGCTTAAATAAAGAGGGTGATACATTGGAATCAAAATGTTCAGGATGGGCAGTGAATAAAAAGGTAAGAAAATTGATTGAACAGCATCCTGATAGTATCCTGGCAGAGCTGGCAATAAATTCTTCAAATCCGGAGGCAGTTTTATTACAGCACGCATTGGAGAAAGGAGATCAGGAAGCTGAAAAAATTATAGATGAAATTTCAGATGATCTTGCTTTTGCACTTTCGCATGTTGTGCACCTTTTTCACCCAGATATTATTATTTTGGGAGGTGGCTTATCTTTATTAAAAGAAAACTTTCGCCAGCCAATCATTCAAAGATTACCGCAATATTTAATGCAGGTATTTCTACCTCCCCCACCAATTGTAATTGCATCATTAGGAGAAAATGTAGTACCAATCGGCGCAACAGAATTAGCAAAAAGAATATTTATTACCGGGAGAAAAAAAATATTTTAAACAAATTTTTTATGAAAGAATATTTAGAAAAATATATCCACGAACAAAGATCAGCACTTGAATCCATTTCAATTGATGACGTTGAAGATGTAATTAATGATTTTAGAAAAGCACTAAAAGAAGACAGGCAGATCATTGTATTTGGAAATGGCGGCAGCGCATCTAATGCATCTCATTTTATTACTGATCTTGGTAAAAGCTCTTCAGATGTGGCTTACAGGCGTTTCCGGTGTCTTTCTCTAAATGAAAACGTAAGTTGGATAACAGCAATTGGAAATGATTATACTTACGAAGATGTATTTGTACGCCAGTTACAAAATTATGCACGCAAAAATGATGTGGTAATGGTTTTAAGTGTAAGCGGCGATTCGCCCAACCTTGTAAAAGCAATTGAATGGTGCAAACAAAATGGCGTTTATACAATTGCATTGCTGGGAGGAAAAAAAGGAAAGCTTGCCGGCCTCGTTGACAAAGCAGTTATAATTAGTTCTACCCATTATGGCCGTGTTGAAGATTGCCAAATGCATATCTGCCATATGATCTGTTATGCATTTATTGAGAATAAAGAATTGCAGCAACCTTAATTATGGCAAAGGTCTTACCATTATCTCTTTAAAATAAACTTTACTCGCAGGATCATGTCCCTGCAATGCAAATGTTCCTGATGACAAATGTTTTTCTGCACGATCAGCAATTTTTTCTACTCCTTCCGGTTCAGTATAATCAACAACGATTTTATCATTGATCATTACCGTTACTTTTTTTCCCTCCACTTTAATATATTCTGTGTACCACTCATTATCTTTTACATATACTTCTTTTACATCCTCCACAGCATACAAACTGCCTGTTCTCCGCCAATCAGTATGGGAATTATTTACCTGCACTTCGTAGCCTTTGGATGGCCAACCCTTTTCCTGGTAAGCTGTATGAATAAAAATTCCGGAGTTTGATCCCGGTGTTGTCATAACCTTTGCTTTAAATTCAAAATTTTTAAAATCATGATTCAGTACTGCACCTTCATAAAATAAATGCGCTCTTGGTCCATGTACTACTATCATTCCTTTTTCCACAGTGAATGTAGAAGGGTTTTCACTCGCCTTCCAATCCGATAAGGATTTTCCGTCAAAAAGAGAGATCCATCCGTTTCCTTTGTTATCTTTTTTTGTAACCGAGCATGATGCAAAACCGGCAAGCAGGCAAAAGATGATAAATTGTTTCATGAAATATTTTTTAAAAATTAAATATAAGAAAGATAGATTATCATAATGTGACTAAATAAAAATTGCTGAAAATTTTTTCAGTTTGTAATACATGTTTACATTCATAGAAATTTCACTGATTGCTTTTACCAATAAATTTTTAATATGGGTGATTTTCAAATAAAAGTTCAGCCAAAAGTTTACGATGTTGTTATTGTAGGTTCAGGTGCCGGCGGCGGTATGGCTGCATACGTGCTTGCCAATGCAGGCTTGCAGGTGGCACTTGTAGAAGCCGGCCCAATGTATGATCCACGAAAAAATGTTACCCAATTAAAATGGCCATGGGAATCTCCACGCCGCGGAGCCAGCACAAAGTACAGGCCTTTCGGCGATTTTGATGCATGTTACGGAGGATGGCAAATTGATGGAGAGCCCTACACAAATGCGGAGGGAACCGAGTGGGATTGGTGGAGGGCAAGAATGGTAGGAGGACGAACCAATCATTGGGGCCGGATATCTTTGCGTTTTGGTCCGAAGGATTTTAAAAGAAAAAGCATTGATGGCTTAGGCGATGATTGG
>JAYVEA010000369.1:0-7554 GCA_043749085.1 Chitinophagales bacterium | reverse complement strand
AAGCCCCGAACCAAAAAGATTTACAAAAATGCCACTCATTCCTGGGTGGCATTCTTGTTTATAAACATTTTACTTCTGTGCCAGGAGGTGGTTATAGGTAAATACTTTTTGTTTAATGGCCTCGTATTGTTTCAGAGAGCCAAGCATATTATCACGCCTTACGGTTGATATAATCCCTGCAGTATATAATAATTTATTTAGCCAAGCCCATCTTTTACATATCTCTTCAAGATTGCGATAGGAAATCATCATATTGGCAGTTATATCTTTACTTTCAAAAGAACGGAATCCTGAACTTAAGGCATGCGATTGGTGTTCTTCAAATGTATCCAGATCAGGAATGGCCCACGAATGAAATATATCTGTTAATAATTTTTCCTTTTCATTTTCCAAAGGTCTCGCTGTGCGCAAGTTTTCCCCTATAAGTAATTTGCCTCCCGGTTTTAAAACGCGATATGCTTCTTTATAAAATTTAGATTTATCCTGTGCATGGCAAACTGCTTCAATAGCCCAAACCACATCCACACTATTATCTTTAAAGGGCATACTAAAATAACTTCCTTCTATAAAATCAACATTCTTTATTCCTTTCTTTACAATAAATTTTTGCATTGTTTTCACCTGCTTGGGCACGATTGTAATACCTGTAACCTTGGCCTGATAATGTTCAGCCAGCCATAATGTAGAATGCCCTAAACCACAGCCTGCATCTATGATCCTGGCACCTTTCTGTATGTTCCCCCATTCCGCTAATACCTCGTTTGCTCTAATTACAGAGCGATGATGATTTGTAGCTTTTTCATCATAATATCCAAAATGTAATGCGGGTGTATGTTCGGACTTCCAGTTCCACACCAGCTGGTATTCAAACTGGGTATCGCTATAATATTTTTTTATCGCCTCTGTACCAAGTGCCGGCATAGCATTTAAAATTTTTGCAATGATAGAACTTCTTTATGAGAGCGTTAAATGCGGATCATTAGCTTCAGTGCTTTCAGACGTCTTACCCTAAAAAAGAATAATTGAGTAGATAAAATTTTTTATAGCAATAATTTTAGAGGAAGTTACAAAGTATTCTTATTTTAAAGTTTCATAATTGCCTATGCATTCCCTTTGGATTCCTGTTTGGAAAAAAGCTCCGTTCCTTCGCCTGCTTGTCCCTGTTATAATTGGAATTTTATTGCAATGGTATTTGCAGTCTGGTTGGGAACAGATTTTATTAGCAGGAATTTGTTTTGTTATTGCTTTTATTGCCTTTCATTTATTGCCATTGGTTCTTCGTTTTAAATTTCAGGCAATGCAGGGATTTCTTATAAACCTCATCCTGGTTGTGTTTGGATCATTTGTTATTTATCAGAAAGATATACGACATAATGAAAGCTGGTTTGGAAATATTTACCATGACAGTGATTATGTAGTCGCTACGATTAATGAGCCTTTACTCGAAAAAAATAAATCTTATAAAGCAGAAGCTATTGTTGATCATATTGTGCATAATGGTATAGTAAGAAATACTACAGGCCGTATTATTATATATTTTGAAAAAGATACAACTGATCCAACATCATTAAAATATAGGGATAAGATACTTATCAATAAACGCTTGCAGCAAATAAAAAATTCGGGAAACCCCGGAGCATTTAACTACCAACGTTATTCTGCATTTCACAACATATTTCATAATGTTTTTTTAAAGAAAGAAGAGTGGATGCTGCTGAATGAAAAAAATATTAATTCGTTTCAACAATTTCTTTTTACTGCACGGCAAAACATTTTAAACATCTTACAAAAAAATATACAGGGGCATGATGACCAGCTTGCTATTGCGGAAGCATTACTGATAGGTTACACGCAGGACCTTGATAAAGATCTGGTGCAAGCATATAGCAATACAGGTGTTGTGCATATTATTGCCATTTCAGGTATGCATTTGGGGTTGATATATTTTATGCTGCTATGGATATTTAAGCGGATACCATTTATTAAAAGATCCAGATTTATTAAAGTGGTTTTTATTTTATCCGGTCTTTGGATATTTTCTTTACTAACCGGTGGCGGCCCTTCTATCATGCGGGCTGCTGTTATGTTTTCGTGCCTTGTAATAGGACAAAGCCTAAACAGAAAGACATCGGCTTATAATTCATTAGCAGCTTCTGCATTTATTCTCCTTTGCATTAATCCTTATTTTTTGTGGGACGTAGGTTTCCAGCTTTCTTATCTTGCGATAGTTGGGATATTAATATTTCAGAAACCTATTTACCATTTACTTTTCGTAAAAAATAAATATATCAATTATGTATGGGAATTAATATCACTTTCAACGGCTGCTCAAATATTAACTTTCCCTATTTGCTTATATTACTTCCACCAGTTTCCCACTGTATTTTTATTTACGAATATTATTTTAGTTCCTTTATCAACTGTTATTTTATTTGTTGAAATATTTTTAGTTGCATTTTCATGGATACCACTTGTTGGTATTTACGTAGGTAAACTAATCTGGTGGCTTGTATGGCTCATGAATAAAATTATTTTGTGGTTTAGCCATTTACCATATTCTTTGTGGGACAGGGTTTCATCATCTTTATTATCAACCTTAATTTTATATGGATTTGTTTTATGCACAGGGTTTTGGCTTCTGAATAAAAGTAAAATTGCATTTAGATGGTCTTTGTATATGTTGTTTGCTTTCACATTCTTATTTGCATATGGAAGTTGGAGATCATCAGCCCAACAAAAATTGATCGTTTATAATGTGCCACAGCATCAATCAATAGATTTTATAAATGGGAATTCCTATAAATTTATTGGCGATTCAATTCTATTAGCAGATGGAATGTTGCAGAATTTTCATTTAAAGCCTGCAAGAATTTCTTTGCAGCTTAATAAAAAAGTTGATTCCCTGCCGGCATTACAAAATTATAGCTACTTCTACCTTTTTAATAATAAAAAGATATTGCTGATCGATGATGCAATTGTATTTCCTCCTGCAGAGCAAAAAATAAATATTGATTATATTATAATCTCTAAAAACCCGAAGCTCTATATTCCTGAACTGGCAAAGGCTTTCAATTGCAGCAGGTTTGTTTTTGATGGTTCTAACAGTTTGTGGAAAATTGCCAAATGGAAAAAAGACTGCGAACAGCTACATTTGCCATGCTATTCTGTTCCTGAACAAGGAGCTTTTGTTGTAGACTTGTAGAACTCCCATTCGCATATGAATAAAAAAATTAACGCTGCTCTTATCTCTGTTTTTTATAAACAGGGGCTGGAAAATATTGTTCAGCTTTTACATTCGCTTGATATAAAAATTTACTCAACAGGGGGTACGCAAAAATTTATTGAAGACTTAAAAGTTGAATGTACTCCTGTAGAATCACTTACATCTTATCCTTCTATTTTAGGAGGACGTGTTAAAACATTGCACCCATCGGTGTTTGGCGGTATACTTGGCAGAAGGGATAATGAAAAAGATGTTGAAGAGATGTCTCAGTATAATATTCCTGAAATCGATCTTGTAATTGTTGATCTGTATCCCTTTGAAGAAACAGTGCGATCAACAAATAATGAAGCTGCCATAATAGAAAAAATCGATATTGGCGGACCTTCAATGATAAGAGCGGCAGCTAAGAATTTTAAAGATATTGTTGTGATCGCCGCAAAAAAAGATTATTCAGATATTGAAAAAATACTTACAGAACAAAAAGGAGAAACATCTTTAGAACAAAGAAAAGATTTTGCGATCAAAGCCTTTGATGTGTGCTCCGGTTATGATATTGCCATCTCCAATTATTTTAATAAAACGGGTTTTAATAATCCGTTCTCTGGTAAAAAAAACATTCTGCGCTATGGAGAAAATCCACATCAACACGCAGCTTTTTATGGAAACTTAAACGAGATCCTTGAGCAACTTAATGGGAAAGAACTTTCTTATAATAATTTAGTTGATGTAGATGCTGCCATACAATTAATGAACGAAATTTCTGATACAGCTTTTGCTATCATCAAACACACAAATGTATGTGGCATAGCAAGCAGGGAAACGCTAAAACAGGCATGGGATGCGGCTTTACAAGGCGATCCTGAAAGCGCTTTTGGCGGTATATTAATCGCTAATGCAGCCATTAATAAAGAAACCGCATCAGCAATAAATGAATTATTTTTTGAAGTACTAATTGCTCCTTCATTCAATGATGATGCTTTGCAAATACTAAAAAGTAAAAAGAATCGCATTCTTCTTCAGCAAAAAGTAAAGGCTTCTTCATCAGCCCAACAATCAAGATCAATTTTAAACGGAACGCTTACACAACAAAATGATGAAGGTAATTTTAGCGAATGGAATGAAGTTGGGGGAAGAGGAGGCACAGAAATTGAAAAAGCCGACATGGTGTTTGCTAATATAATTTGCAAGCATTTAAAAAGCAATGCAATTGCGCTCGTAAAAAATAAACAGCTCATTGGTAAAGGATGCGGACAAACTTCACGGATTGATGCACTGCGGCAGGCAATTGAAAAAGCAAAGCAATTTAATTTTGATCTAAATGGAGCTGTATTAGCAAGTGATGCATTTTTTCCTTTTGATGATTGTGTAAAGATCGCACACGAGGCTGGTATCACTGCATTTATACAACCCGGCGGTTCTATACGTGACAAAGATTCCATTGAATATTGCAAACAAAATAACCTAGCAATGGTGGCAACAGGCATGCGACATTTTAAACACTAAGGGCATGCAAAAATATTTTACGCCAAAATATTATGCTGATAAAAGGCAATCAACCTCAACAAAAAATAAAGCGCTGTTTGCACTGGTTTGGGTAAGCATTTTTTGGGGAACTACCTGGCTTGCCTCAAAAGAAGCTGTACAAAATGCACCGGCATTACAGGTGATTGCGATACGCCAATTAATCGCCGGAGTTTTGTACATCTGTTATTTTATTTTTAAAAAACATCCATGGCCGGGAGGAAAACAATGGATAGTTATTATAGTACTTAGTTTTTTAAATTTTATGCTGAGTAATGCACTGAGTACATGGGGCGTAAAATTTATTCCGAGTGGACTTGCAGCTATTATTGGCGCTATATTTCCTTTATGGCTGGTTATTATCACCATGTTTAAAGGTACTCGTCTTCCGCGGCAAGCCTTACTGGGATTGCTGTTAGGCTTTGGCGGTGTATGTATAATTTTTTATGAGCACCTCAAAGATTTTGTAAATCCTGATTTCAGGTTTGGAATTCTTTTATCAGTATGCGCAACTATTTCATGGACGTTTGGTACACTATACACAAAGCAGGAAGCGATAAATTTCAATCCTTATTTCAGTCTCGGATTTCAAATGCTTTTTTCAGGAATAATTGTTTTATTTTTTGCAGAAACTATGGGCAATACAGTAAAGCTTTCTGAAATTCCGGCCTCGTCATGGTGGGCTATAAGTTACCTTGTTGTTATTGGTTCCGTATTTACTTTTGTTGCTTACATCTATACGCTGCAGCATTTGCCAACAGCGCTTGCTTCAATCTATGCATACATAAATCCAATGGTGGCGGTACTTTTAGGAGCTGCATTGGTTAATGAGAAGCTAACTATTTTTATAGCAATTGGCGGCGCAATTACAATTGCAGGAGTTTATCTTGTAAATAATAGTCTTAAGAAAAAAATAGTTTTGGGACCGGCAGAACCTATTAATTAAACATCGTTGTGTCACTCACTTGTGCGGCATACCACTATTCAGCTAACTACTTTTTAAATCGTTCTTTCCACATTTCATTAAAAGTTTTTTGACTGAAGTTCAATTCGCTCCTGTGTTTTTGCCAGCCTTTAAAAAGTTTATTCACCATCCAGTTCTTCATCCTGCCATTACTCATGTTCATCATGCGCCTGCTTAATGAAACCCGCTTCCATATTTTCCAGGCAAATTTTTCTCCGAAGGAAACCGCTCCTGATTCTACCGCTTCATTCCTGTTCTCCAAAAGCAATTCATGTAAATTTATTTTTACGGCGCAAACTTCTGTACAATTTCCGCAAAGCGAAGAAGCATAACTTAAATGTTTGTATTCAGCCATGCCCTGTAAATGCGGGGTAATCACACTTCCTATTGGTCCGCTGTATGTTGCACCATAAGCATGGCCTCCAATATTTTTATAAACCGGGCAGGCATTTAAACATGCACCACACCTTATACAGTAAAGACTTTCTCTTTGTTTAGGATTAGCTAAAATATTAGTGCGGCCATTATCTAATAATATTACATACATCTCTTCGGGACCGTCAGTTTCATTAAGTTGCTTTGGCCCGCTGATAATAGTATTATAAACAGTTATCTTTTGGCCTGTACCATATGTTGCAAGCAATGGCCAGAATAACCCGAGGTCAGTTATAGAAGGAATTATTTTTTCAATACCTACAATTGCAATATGTGTTTTGGGAAATGCGGCGCTTAATCTTGCATTGCCTTCGTTTTCAGTAACAGCAATGCTCCCGGTATCGCTAATGATGAAGTTTGCTCCGGTTATTCCTACTTCTGCCTGCACATATTTTTCTCTCAATTGTACTCTTGCCACCAGTGTTAATTCTTCCGGTGTTAGTTTAGGATCGGTGCCTAATTTTTCTGCAAATAATTTTGCCACATCTTCTTTACTTTTATGCATGGCGGGTGTAACAATATGATAAGGAGCTTCGCCATCTAATTGCTGTATGTATTCGCCAAGATCAGTTTCAACACTTTCAATATTATTTTCTTCTAAAAATTTATTCAGATGGATCTCTTCCGTAACCATGCTCTTACTCTTCACAATGCTCTTACAGTTCTTCTCTTTGCAGATATTTAATATCTCATCCAATGCTTCCTGCGCAGTAGATGCCCAAAGCAATCTTCCTCCATTCCTGATAAAATTTCTTTCAAATGCTTCCAGTTGCTGATCTAATGTTTCAATTGCTTTCCATTTAATATTTTTTGCTCTTTCTCTGGCAAGATGCATATCTGCAAACTGGTGCTTGCCCTGCGGCACCACTGCATCGTATCTGCCAATATTAAAATTTATCTTTTGCCTATGTTCAAGGTCAGCACTTTTAATTGTACTCTTGGCTTTGAATGTTGCTGATGTATCTGACATTTTTTATTTTTTTAGCAGCTGTAATTCCTTTCCAATTTTTGTAAAGGCCTCTATGGCTTTCCGGAGATGTTTCTTTTTGTGGGCGGCGCTTATTTGAACACGAATGCGTGCCTGCCCCTTTGCCACTACCGGAAAGAAAAAACCTATCACATAAATTCCTTCTTCCAGTAATTTAGTAGCAAAATCCTGCGCCAGCACTGCATCGTATAACATTATGGGCACAATTGGGTGATCTCCCGGCTTTATATCAAAACCTGCTGCTGTCATTTTCTTCCTGAAATATTTTGTATTTTTTTCCAGCTTATCGCGCAGTTTTGTTGTTTCACTTAGCATATCAAACACTGCTATGGAAGCACCTACAATACTCGGCGCAACACTGTTACTGAAAAGGTAAGGCCTGCTTCGTTGCCGAAGCATTTCAATAATTTCCTTTTTGCCACT
>JAYVEA010000368.1:0-7600 GCA_043749085.1 Chitinophagales bacterium | reverse complement strand
TCTTTGTGTGAGAAAAAATAAAATAAGTTTTGCCCGGTATCAGCATTTCAATTGGCACTTCTTTTATTCCCATTAAAATATCACAATCAAAAATATTTTCACTTACTTCAATACCTTCCATAATATATTCTCTGTCGCTATAGCAACGATGATCGCTGTGCTGCACAATAATTTTAATACCGGCAAAAATATTTTGTATCCATTTGCACTGGGATGGCGTAAACACTACCCGGTTATCCCCCGGTATCTGTTCTTCCCGTAGCAGTCCGATTTTTAGCATAATAAAATTTAAAGAAGGCAATTTACATTTTACATTTAATAATCATCTCTACCTTTGCAGCATGAACTTTTTTGAATTGTTTGAAATGCCTGTGAGTTTACAGGTTGATAAAAAATATTTGCAGGATAAGTATTTTGAGCTGCAGAAAAAATATCATCCCGATTTTTTTACAAATGAAAGTAAAGAAGAGCAGGCAGAGGTTCTTGAAAAATCTTCCCTGATAAATAAAGCGTATAAAACTTTTCATAATGATGATGACACAATTAAGTATGTTCTGCAGTTAAAAGAATTGCAGGAAGAAGAAGAAAAATATCAATTGCCTCCTGATTTTTTACTGGAAATGCTTGAACTTAATGAAGCACTGATGGAGATAGATGATTCATCACTTGAGGAAACAGAAACCAGGATCAGCCAGTTGCAAAAACACCTGTATGATAAGGTGCAGAATATTATCGAATACTACAATGTAGACACAACAACAGATGAACAATTATTGCAGGTAAAGGATTATTATTATAAAAAGAAATACCTGAATCGCATTTTGGAGAGATTGGACGGAATGCGTAATATTGCCTCCCAAAATTAAGCCCGGATGGCGGAATTGGTAGACGCAGCAGACTCAAAATCTGCCGTTCGCAAGGATGTGCAGGTTCGATTCCTGTTCCGGGCACCGATTAATAAATATAAGCCTTGATAGCATTGACTTTCAAGGCTTTTTTAATTAAAAGGGGACGTTGCAGGGGACGGATAAGGTTAACATAGAGCGAACACCTCGTAAGTAAAGGGGAAATACTAGGTAGCTTATAATGATTAAAGAATAAGAGCAATTTTATTAGGCGTGAGTCTTTATCTGTTGTCATACTGCAAAATATAATATTTTAAACTTGGAAAAATCCCTTGAATTGTCTGATCATCCGTATCTCTAAAAATGATAGTGTTATACTTTACCTCGATAGTTGAATGTAAAAATATCCTACCATGTGAATTTTTGTCAAGATTAACTTTACCATCAAGATCCATTTGGTTTGGTTCAATTTTATAAATAACAAAATTTCCTAAGTTCATATTTATAATTTTTTAATGCTCTGCAAAAAAAACTCAAACATCACTTACCTACCGATCAAAAAGTTTTAATCTCCGAAATATTTTCTTCAATGATTATTTCACCATCAATTAACTTTTCAAGGAAAAAATGTAAAAATTCTTCTAACCGTTCATGAATTTTTTTCGCTGTAGCTTCGGAATTAGGTGGATATATAATTTCGTTGAAATCCTCATAATCAAAATGAAATTTATGATAACCTTTTTCAGTTATTCTTAATCCCTTTGCATCGTAAAAGATTTCATTAAATATCATGATAGAATCGTCCTTATTAGTGTTTGCACTAAATCTTATAAAGCCCTTAATTTTATACATCCCTACTTTAGACGTGAACACATACAACTTTGATAACGTTGACAAATGCTCAGCATTAAGTTGATATTTTGAGAATTCAGTTATTATATTAATCAGAACTTTATTAATCGTTTGATATACGTAAAGCTCAGCATCCTTAAACATATCTTTAATTTCTCCAAATATTTCATTATACTCTATCCCAAATTCATCAAATTCTTTAGGTACACCATCTGCAGAAGTGTCCGACCATTCAAACTCGCAATCCGGACAATTATAACTAATGCCTTTTTCATGCACAAATTCCACATACGCATTTTGTTTCTGGCAGTTTGGACAAGTAACATTATGCATCTTTTTAAATTTTGATCTTTAAACTAGCGGCTTTCTTTATCATAAAAAACCATTACGATATATTGCTTGTTTTGATAACATATTCTAGATGCTTTCCTCATTTTTTAATGGTTCATAAAATCCGTTCTTCCATTGCCCTATCAAAGTTCCTTTCCAATAAACTGGTCCTTCATAAAGAAAAGCAGGTCCTAAGAATTTATAAGTCCCATCTTCGTATTCAAATAAAGGAAAGGGAAGCTTAAAATCGTTGCCTTTATTAGTTTTGTTATAACAATAATCAGCCGGTAAAATACTTGCCTTATTAGTTTCAGGGTACCTGCCTACCACCATTTCTACAATTTCATAGCTTTTAAATTTAGTACCTTCTTTTCCATTAAAAGTTGCTAATAACTTATCGGCGATTGTTATGTCGTATGATGGCATTTTTATTTTTTTAATTAATTTTTATATCATGAATTATTCCTCCGCAGCAACGGTTAACTTTTCTTCCTTTACTTCATACTCTTTAGCTGCCGGCTGCCATAGCTTATTTATTTCATCTTTTATTTTTTGCTCATACATTTTTATAAGCTCTTTATTGGCATTTACTAATTGCAGCTCCTGCTCTATGCGGTTGGCGATTTGTTGTTGAGTAGAAAGTGGGGGAAAAGGGATTGGAAATTTCCTTAATGCACTTAACCCGATAAAATTCCTGTGCACCACCTTTTGACATTAAAGAAATATAATTTAATGCAGTTTCACTTTTTAAAAAATAAAGTAAGTACCACTGATTTATTTTATCGGAACTTTTTATTAATCCTACGTTCTTAATACTAAAGATTCTATCATCACCAACCATGCAAGACATACCTCTATTTGCTCCTATCATGGAAATCAGAATATCGCCATAATAGACATTTGATCTTTTATAAAATTTATCATGATCAGATTCAGTAATATATTTTATATCAGAAAAAGATAATCCATTTTCGGTAATATTTTTTTGAGTTAAAAAAGGTACGCCACTATTAAAATATTGTGGGGAATCATGTGTGCCATCTTTCACTTCTGAAATTTCACCCAAATCCACCATTTCCCAATCTGGATCAATATCAATTTGTGGTTTATAATTTTGTACAACTTGTTTTGCCCCGTTAATAATTGCCTGGTAGCCTTCTATTTTATCTACTATTTGTTGTTGAATGGAAAGAGGAGGAAGAGGGATTTGTATTTCATTTAAATATTCTTTGGAGAGATGTTTTAACCCAACTCCCTTAAAACCCCGTTCTAAAATGTCAATATTATTTCTAAGAAAATAATAAATGAATTTATTTTTAATTTTATCATTAACAGCACTTACAACAAAAACGTCGTTGGAAGTTGAAAATTTTTCTGATAAGAATTGACGCTACGCCACCTGTTCCAATGATAATATGTTCGTCATCATAATCACATTCATTAATAAATTTGGATTGAAGTTGGCTGGACGTGAAAAAAGGAAATTGCCCATATGTTAATCCATCTCCGGCTTTTCTTCCGGTTTTCTTTTTATACTCAATGAAATCTCCTAACCTTATTGAAGGAAAATTACTTTGCTGTAGATTTTCATTAACGCGATATCGGTCAACAGATAAATTATAATCGTCAGCTCCCTTAATTACTTTTTTATCTACAAGAAAAACATTTCTATTATCACTTTTAAATTCAGTGTCATTTAAAATTGATTCTTTGTATTCCTGCAGGTGTATTAATCCGGCTGTTAAATCATTTTTATCGATTGCTCTGCGTTGTGCGCCTAAATCAAAACCATCATTTTCAATTTTTACAAACAAAATATTATCTGTCTTTTTTGCCAGCGTTCTGTCCATTAAAAGGATAGATGTTTTTACACCGCTGTATGGCTGAAATATCCCGGCAGGCAAACTCACCACTGCATACAAAAACTTTTTATCAACCAGCAATTGCCGCAATTGTTTGTAAGCATTAGCACTTTGAAAAATAATTCCTTCCGGTACAATTACACCTGCACGCCCTGTTGCAGGATTGATATGCTCTGCTATGTAATCTACAAACAAAACTTCGCTGCGGTTTGCCTGCATGGTAAATTTCTTATGTGGCTTTATTCCACCTTTGGGCGACATAAACGGCGGATTAGCCATAATAATATCAAAGCTTTCATTCCACCTGTCCTCGCTTGTAAGTGTATCGTATTCAAAAATTTTAGGTGTTGTAAAATTGTGCAGGTACATGTTAACTAAACTTAGCCTAACCATATCAGGAGAAATATCATAGCCAACAAATCGCTGCATCATTTTTTTCTTATCATCCGGTGTAAGCAAATCACCTTTATTCTTTTTTGTGTTTTGTTCTACAATGTATTTATAAGAAGAAATAAGAAAGCCTGCCGTGCCACATGCAGGGTCGCAAATGGTTTCATTTTTCTTAGGCTGCAAGACAGCTACAATAAAATCAATGATATGCCTTGGCGTTCTAAACTGCCCCGCATCGCCTTGCGAGCCTAACACAGACAAAAGATATTCAAAAGCATCACCCAATCTTTCGCTATGGTCGTATGTAAACCCATTAATGGTTTTAAGAAAAAGTTTTAATGTTTCAGGATCACGGTAAGGCAGGTAAGCATTCTTAAAAATATCACGGAACAGTTGAGGGATATTTGGATTTTGATTAAGTTTTACAATAGCTTCACCATACAGGGCAAGCATTTCATGTCCACCAATTTTTGGATCAAAAATATTTATCCAGTTATACTTTTCCCATTCACCTGTAAAGAAAGTTGCCTTGCCGCCAAAGTCCAACGCTTCTTTATCCATGTCGTACATGAATTTGTAAATAAGTGCAATGGTTATTTGCTCCACCTGGCTTTTAGGGTCAGGTAGTTTGCCAACTAAAATATCACGGGCTTCATCAATTCTTCTTTTCGTTTCGTTATCGAGCATTGTATTATTTATTATGTCAGCCCTTGGGGCTTGTGTATTATTTGATGTTGTATTCTACAATAATTTCAGCCCTCCGGGCTTTTAATATGATGTTGTATTATTCTTTAATTATTATTGCCTTTTGGCTTAGTATTATTCTATTCATATAATTTGCATGTTCAAAGTTGAGACTATAATTTTTGCAACCAGTCACCTCTACGATCATTTTCCCGATGTCAGCAAAATGATAATATTAATCCGCTGTTAGATTGCAAAATTTTCAAACCAATAACCTGTAAACATTTTTCCCACAGCGGCAAATGGTAATAATAATCCCGAAGGGATGTAATGATTATAGCAAATGAATTTGCAATAATCAAACAAACCCCGAAGGGGTGACATTATCATTCTATCCATTCAAACAAATATCTTTCGTGGTATTCAATTTCAAATTTTTTGAGAAAGCCTATATATTCTTCTTTGAACGTCGTCTTTTTGTGATGTTCTTCCTGGTTTAAAATGTAATCATAAACATTCTGTATGGGTGAATGTGAATATGAAAAAGCTCCATAACCTTCCTGCCATGAAAATTTTCCTTTAACAAATTTTCTGTCATTAATAAAATTTGATGAATTGTTTTTGATGTCACGAACCAAATCAGAAATAGCCATTGAAGGTTTAAGTCCTATAAATGCATGAATATGATCAGGCATTCCATTTACAATAATTGGTTTTTGTGCTTTGCCTTTAATGATTCCTGCAATGTATTTATGCAATTCATCTTTCCATGATTTGCTAATAAGGTTCTCTCTGCCTTTTACTGCAAAAACAGCCTGTATATAAAGTTGGGAAAATGTGCCGGGCATAGTTTTTATTTTTTAATTAGAGGTCATGTCATCCCTTTGGATTTTAAGCAAATTATTTTGTTTCTATTATAATAATATCATCCCTTCTGGATTTATCATGATCTAATTGTTTTTGTTTCTATAATAATATTATCCCTTCGGGATTAAGCCATAAATTGATTTAATGAAATATTATCTTTTATATATTCAGGAATTAAGGCCCGTAATTCAGGTGGCAATTGACGAAATACATTTCCATTAGGATTAGTATTCAATAATGCATATTTTTTTTGCTCTATAATGTCACGAAATTCCGGATCGGTAAGGTAACTTTTAAAATAGTTCCTGGCAGAATCAAAATTCTTTTCATCTGGTAAATACCTGCTATCGAACTTATCAAATTCATCTTCCAGCAATTCATCTTTGCTTTTAAAATAGGGAATATATCCAAAAACTTTTTCGATTATTTCCCGAAGTGATAATCTGCGATCAACCTTCATTGAATTGCGTAGTTTTCAAGATTGTAAAATTCTTCCGGCTTATTAAAAATATTATTTACTATGTATTGTTCAACAGCGTCCATATCATTTTGCTCCATCATTTTTTGTACTGTTGCATCATCTTTTACAGTTTCTTCAAAACGATCAAAATACATACGGTCTATCTTCATTCCTTTTTCATCAATTTCCTTAAACTGTAAGGTTTTGATTGGGTCATGCTTAGTGCTTTCGTGTTCGTCAACATCATAGGTAGGAATTCCCTCTCCCTTAGTCTTAGACGCTTTAACAGGCACTTTTAAAACCTCATCATAATTAAATTTCTCTTCAAAAAATTCACAGTTAGCAAAAAAATCAAATAGCTTAAACTTAGTTTTTTCAGGATGAGTTATTGTGGCAGCGAGTTCTTTATCCAATAAGTCATTCACAAAATTATGTTTACGGGTTCCCCTGCCTTTTATCTGTATAAAATCCGTTGGTGAAAAAATTGGGCGCATTAAACACACATTCAGAAGGTCCGGGCAATCATAACCCGTTGTCATCATGCCAACAGTTACACAAACTCTTGTTTTACTTGTTTTGTAAAAGTCATTAAAGTTTCGGGAGCCGTTAAGATTGTTGTTAGCAAAGTTGATAGACATTTGTTGTGCACCAGAAACTAATGAAGTTACTTGTACTGCGAAATCAGATTTGTATTTATCAGGGAATATTATATCAGCAAACTCATTTAATATCTGTGTAATTTTCGAGGCGTGGTTTTGGCTTACACAAAACACAATTGTTTTTCCCATTTCATTTGTAACAGGATCAAGTAAAGCATTTTCCAAAAAGGTTTTACAAAAACTTCTGTTGGTATTGTCAGAAAAAATCTTCTTTTCAAAGTCTCTTTGCGTAAAAGATACTTCTGTTTCTTCTCCATCTTCTGAAGTTGTAATAATGCTGTAGCCTTCATCAGAAAGAAATTGTGTTGTTATCTCTGTTCTTGCATCAGCAACCACAGGATTTACTAAAAAGCCGTCTCTAACGCCATGTAATAAACTGTATTGAAATGTTGGCTTACCATCTTCACATCCAAAGGTTGTATAAGTATCCATTAGCATTCTTCTTTCTAATTCCCTCGGGTCATTTTCTCCTAACTTGCCTGTATCAATTTTCTTTAGGTAATCCTTAGGTGTTGCTGTTAATCCTAATTTATATCCAATAAAATATTCAAATACTGCTCTACTATTTCCTCCAATACTTCTGTGTGCTTCATCAGAAATTACTAAGTCGAAATCTGTTGGAGTAAAAATTCTTTTGTATTTGTTTTTAAA
>JAYVEA010000367.1:0-7601 GCA_043749085.1 Chitinophagales bacterium | reverse complement strand
TCAAATTTTCAGGCATTTCATCATCACAGATTGGATCGGATAATACTAATCTTCCATGTGGCTTCAACACACGATACATTTCCTGTAAGGCTTTTTTTAGCTCCTCATGTTTAAAGATGTTGAATAAACAATTTTGTGCCGCAACATCAATTGAATTGTCTTCAATTGGTAAATGCAAAGCATCGCCTTTTACAAGCTTTATAAACTCTGACCGAAACCATGGATTTTGTTTTTCTGCTTCTATTAAATTTTCTTTGCAAGCCTGCAACATTTCGTCAACCACATCTACACCTGTAATGTTACCAATTTGCCGGCTAAAATAAGAAAATTGCAATAGTTCCATCCCTCCTCCAACGCCTACGTACAAAACTTTTGGATTATTTACTAAGTCTCTTGAGTTGACAGTACTGCCACAACCATAATTCATTTCCAACATTTTTTTAGGTATGCTTAATCCCGGTAATTGCCAGACCGGTGTTGTAGTGCAACATAATCCCACCTGGGGATTTTCGGCTGCTTCCTTATAAATGTTCTTTGTTGTTTCTAAATAATCCTGTTGCATAAT
The DNA here is from genome assembly GCA_043749085.1 of Chitinophagales bacterium. Classification (GTDB taxonomy): domain Bacteria; phylum Bacteroidota; class Bacteroidia; order Chitinophagales; family Chitinophagaceae; genus Ginsengibacter. The sequence goes on along the minus strand of JAYVEA010000367.1, from coordinate 7,036 downwards.
TTCTTTTACCTAATGAATGAATGAAAAACAAAATAAAATAAAGCACTTAATGCCGCTGAAACAGGCAGGGTTAGCACCCACGATAAAACAATTTTATAAATCTCTTTGTTGTTGGCAGTTTTGTTAACCAATCCAATGCCATAAATACTTCCAACCGATACATGCGTAGTGGAAACCGGCAGTCCAAACTTAGAGGCGGCAATTACCAAAGCACCAGTTATGAGATTTGCTGTAAAGCCTTGTCCATGGTTGAATTTTGAAATTTTCCTGCTCATGGTTGCCGCTACTTTTTTTGCATTGACTAAACCACCCACAGCCATTGCAATGGCAAGAATGCTTACGTAAACCGGTATCCCGAACAATTGTGTAATTAATAATAGTGAAACCAGCTTTGGCGTATCATTCAATCCTCTTGCAAACGATACAATGGCAGCGCTGGCATAATGCAGATTATTTAACAAAGGTTGAAAATTGATTCCTAAAACTCTGCCCTGGTATTGTATTGCACAATCTTCAGTTTTGCCGATGGTTGTTTGTAAAACAGGTAATGCTGTAAAGCTATTAGAGGTAGTGCCGAATGTTGCTACCGGCATCCACTTCTTTCCAACGCAAACACAACTTTCCTCGGTTATGCCTGCTGCTTTTCTAGATTTGTGAAATAGCCAATAGAACAAACTACTCAACACCACTGCTATAACAGGACTTAATACAAGAGGAAGAAAAAATGTTTTTCCGAGTTTGCTAAAATTTACTGCTGTTCCTACAGCTACAAGACCGGCACCAATTAATGCACCAACCAAACCATGTGTTGTGGAAATAGGAAAGCCAAACTTTGTAGCTAATAAAACTGTGGTACCTGCAGCTAATGCGATGGCCAAAACAAAATCTGCTGATTGAATAATATTATCAGGTACTAAACCTTTTCCTGAAAAATTTTTGATCAATGTTTCTGCAAAAAAGTAAGAGCATACAGATCCTGCAAAAGTGGCTATGGTAGCCAATGTCAATGCTGTTTTGTAATTAAGCGTTCCACTGCCCCAAAGCGTAGCGACACCTTTAAAATTATCATTAGCTCCATTGGAATAAGTGAGCAAAAGAACAGCAATAAAAAGAAAGACAAACATAATAAACGTTTTAATTATTAAACCACTGCACCACCACAGCTTGAACCTGCACCTGCTGTACAACCATAACAATGTTGCCCTACAATTATATTTCTGTTAATAAGTGTTTCTGTGTTGAACTGTGATATATGTTTTGAAGAACCATCAACTTTCAATTCCAGCATTTGGTTAAAATCGCAATCGTATAGATAACCATCCCAGCCAATAGAAATTGTATTGCGGCACATAACATTTGTTGCCGCTACAGGATTATATGCATCTACAAGCTTTTCCATGTACGTTTCATAATTGCCGCTTGTTAGTAAATAATCTAAAAAACGACTAATAGGAAGATTGGTAATGGCAAATAAATTATTGAACTCAATGCCGTATAGCTGCATTAATACCTGCTTATATTCTTTTTCTAAAGATTGTTGAGATGGTGGTAAGAATGCACCTGCAGGATTGTAAACCAAATTCAAAATCAAATCTGTTTCTTCCTTTCCATAACCAACTTCATTAAGCATTTGCAAGGCTTTTATGCTGTCTTCAAACACACCACTACCACGTTGCCGGTCTGTTCTGTCCTGCGTATAAAATGGAAGAGAAGAAACAACTTCGATTTTATGTTTTTTATAGAACTGAGGAAGATCATAATATTTTTTATTTGCCAAAATGATGGTAAGATTGCAGCGAACCATTACATGCCTGTCAAGTTTTTTAATTTCTTCCACAAACCAGCGAAAGTGTGGGTTCATTTCAGGTGCTCCGCCGGTAAGGTCAACTATTTTTAATTGCGGATTATTGCGCAAAACATCCAGGCATTGCTGCATGGTTTCTCTCATCATTATTTCTTTTCTATCCGGTCCGGCATCTACATGGCAATGCCTGCAGGTTTGGTTGCACATCTTACCAATATTTACCTGGAAAATATCTATGCCAACAGGCTTCAAAGGATACAAGCCAATCGTTTCCAGCTTTTGCTGAAAAGGGACAAGAGAAAATTCGCCGGATTTTCCATGCTCAAGAATTTCAATTTGTTCATGGGCATCGGCCAGAAAACTGTTTTGTGCTTTAAGTGATTTCATAGATTCTGTTTTACATCGCTATCTCCTTTACCTTGTTCATCATCTGTACTCCATGTACGAGGGATGCACCGCCACGGATGGCACAGGCTACATGCACCGCTTCCATCATCTGCGCTTCACTCCATCCTTTTTCAAAAGCATCACTACTATACGCATCAATGCAGTAAGGGCATTGCACAGCATGCGCTACTGCCAAAGCAATTAATGATTTTTCCCTGGCAGTTAATTCACTGTCCTTAAAAACTTCTCCATAATAAGAAAAAAACTTATCGCCCAGGTTTTTTTGAAAGTCTGCTACATTACCAAATTTTTTTAAATCTTCTGAATTGTAATAGTTGTTACTCATATAATAAAAATTTAAAAATAATGTGCCGCTTGTTATTGGCACAATACTAAATTACATTTTAATTTTATCAGCCGCTTATTGCTTAATTACAGCTATTGATTGTTGGTTTCCTTTTACATCTGTTAATTTTATCCAATAGCTACCTTTTGAAACCTCGCCAAGATCCAAAGTAAAATTACTTACGCCTTTTTTCACGTTGTATAAATAATGCTTAACTACAATGCCGCCTGAATTAATCAGGTTCATTTTAATATTCCCATCATAAGGTGATGATAAAACCATACTGGTTTTTGATTGTATAACAGTTGGGTATACAGATACAATTTCAAAATCTGTTTGCTTATTAGATACCCTGATTATTTTGGAATGAAAAAAATGTCCATCAATGTCTCCAGCATTTATGCGGTAATAAACAATATCAGAAGTATAAACGTCACTATCAATAAATTCAAATGGCTGCTGACATCTGAGCCTGTCCGCAATAAAATTATTAATTGTAGTGAATGTTATGGCATTTGATGATTTCTGAATTTGAAAATTTGCATAAGAAATATAACATTCGGTTTTCCATTTCAACTTAGTAGTATTATTTAAAAACCGGGCTTCAAATGAAGACAGGCTTACCGGAAATCGTATGCTATCTATCTGGGCCTGCAAGGAGTATACGAGGAAGACTAAAATAAAAAATACATAAGCTTTTTTCATAGAAAAAATTTTTATCTTAATTTTTCAAGGATCGTTTTTTCAAGCTCATCAGTATTTTGAACGCGGATAAGCGTATTAAATTTATTTTGAAGCAGCTTATTAATTAAACTGCTTTGCTTCATATAATTTCTGCAACCTGAGCACATAGCTGTATGCATGTGCAGTTGCATTGTTTTTATAAAGCTTAAGGGAACATTTTCTTTCATTTCCATTAGCTCTGTTGCCTTTACACAAGACAACATCATTGCGTTCATTATACTCATACAAAATATTTAAGCATGTGCATTACGAAAATTATTGTTAGAATTTACAATTGCATAAGCCGGAACTACTAATGCCACAACTATACCGAATACCAAATGACCCATAAGAGAACCAAGCATCATCAACATCATATTATCATTGCTCCTTGGCATGGGCATTATCTTACCGATAATAAACAACATTACCTGTGCAAATACAAATACTGCAAATCCATATAAAACACCTTTTGCTAATTTACTATGGATATGAACTTTTGGATTAAATAAGTACACGTATACTGCTGCGAAAATAATCCCTATCATAAAATGCATGAGATAGCCAGCCATGATTGGCATTCCCATCATTCCTGACAGCATTTCTGCAGGATTCATTTTCGGTAATCCCATCATTGGAGCCATAAATATAAAGCCTGTCATAATTGCTGTGGCAACTAGCCCGGCAATCAGTGTTTGTGCGATTTTCCTTTGCATAATAAATAATTTTATTTTTTAAATAGTCGCATCTTTACTTCATCCCTGACAAAGCTTTTAAAATTTATTCTTTAAACCACTTTAGCTCCAGGCAATTTCTTAACTGGAGCTTAGCCCTGTGAATGATCTGCCAAAAATTGGAAGTAGTTATTTCCAATTGTGAGCAAATAATTTTACTGTCTGTTTCTTCCAGATATTTTAATTGAACTACAGACGACCATTTTTCAGGCAATGCCTTTAAACATTCTGATAAAGTTTTTGAAAATGCAGGATCATCTAATAATTCGTTTTCTTCAGCCCATTGCTTTGGTCTGTATTCCGGTTTCCAGTGATGATTGTCATCAAAGAATTTATCAATAATATCAGAAGATACTTCAGTATTGCTTTTATATTTTGAACGAAAGTAATCTGCTATTTTATGTTTGAGTATGGAAAACAGCCACGTTTTTACATTACTTTTGCCTTTATAGTTTTCATAAGACTTATAAGCTGAAAGGAATGTTTCCTGCACTAAATCTTCTGCGATTTCCCTTTGATTTACTTTAGAAAGAGTATAAGCAAATAAATCATTAGTATGTCTTTTTACCAGCGGGATAATATCGTCTTTCACATTCATATCACTTATATTAATTCTGTAATTGCAAAGATTGATACTTTCTATATAATAATATAAATAATTTCATACTTCAGTGAGGTTTGCAATTTTTGCAAAGTATTTAATACAAGTTGATAAAATGCAGTTTGAAAGAGGGAAAGTGCAGAGCAGTGTTTTAATTCATTTTAAAATAAAGAGAAAAATAAGCCGCAATCAAATTTTGTAAATGATTTAATTCGCAGTATTCAAAAACTTTTCGTAATAAACAAAAAATTTATCGGATAAATTTTTTTTAAAGTCTGCTACGTTACTAAACTTTTTTAAATCTTCTGAATTGTAATAAGTGTTTCCAACTAATAAGTAAATTAAGTGTTTTATTTTTGTTTTTGGGTGTGTGTAAAACAAGAAATTGCAAAACAGATAACAAAACTCACTTCTTCATGAATAAATTTTAGTGGCAAAAAATGTAAGATGTATGTGCATCATTTACGAATAAATAAAAATGAAGCAGTTACCGAAAACGCACTGAGAGGACATTTAGTAATTGACAACTCTTTAAGTAAGGGCAAGATCAATACAATTAAAGATCAGATAAAGCATGAGTTGCAGCATATGAATATTCAGCACATCACTTTAGAAACTGAGTTTGAAAATGATAATTGTGAAGTGCCATCCTGTTAATGGGTGAGAATAAAATCGGGGTTAATAAAAAGCACCACTAAATATCAGATAAAATCGGATAATCTTGAAAGTATTTTACTTTTTAACATTGATTTCGTTATTGCTTTGCCTTATTAGCAATATCTATTTTTTCTTTCATCTTTATTTATGCAGATCAACATTTGGGATAGTTGTAAAAACTATTACACCAATCTTTGTAATTATATATTTTGGCATGATTATAAATAGGAGAAAACAATTAAGAAAAAAATTAAAAGATCAATATGGCAAGCTTTTCAGCAAAAATTAAGAAGTTTTTTAAGGCTTTAGGTCCGGGTTTAATTACAGGTGCAAGTGATGATGATCCCTCAGGAATTGCAACTTATTCCCAGGCAGGTGCAAAGTTTGGATTGGCAACATTATGGACTGCGTTAATAACTTTTCCATTGATGGCAGCCATACAGGAAATGTGTGCAAGAATTGGATTAATGACATCTGTAGGACTTACAACTACCTTAAAAACCCATTACTCAAGACCACTCCTATATTTAATGATGCTTTTTAGCGTTCCGGCAATTATCTTAAATATAGGAGCCGATATTGCAGGTATGGGAGCAGTTGCAAATTTAATTTTCCCATCTATACGTCCTATGGTATTTAGTGTTGGATTTACAATTTTACTGTTAGTGATTATCATTTATTTGCCTATCAAAGAATTGTGGCGATTTTAAAATATTTGTGTCTGTCATTATTTTTATACATAGCAGTTCCTTTTTTTACAAATCCTGAATGGATAAAAGTTGTTAAGTCCACATTTGTTCCTATAATTAAATTTAATAAGGATTTTATTGAAATATTAGTAGCTATTTTAGGTACAACCATATCCCCATATCTTTTTTTCTGGCAGGTTTCAATGGAAGCGGAAGATGTGAAAGCATCCAGACATTTAATATTAGCACGCAGAAGAATTGTAAGAGATGCTGAAGATAAAAGGGAGACTAAAATAAAGGAAGGAAATTTTATCAATTTGCTGATAAAAAAAATGCAATTGGATGTAAATATTGGAATGTTATTATCTAACATGGTTATGTTTTTTATTATTCTTGCCACAGGTACTGCTCTTTTTAATCATGGCATTACACAGATTGATACGGTGGAACAGGCAGCTAAGGCTTTGGAACCTGTAGCCGGTAAGGCATCTTATTTTCTGTTTGCAATTGGTGTAATTGGAACAGGCTTGTTAGCCATTCCGGTATTAAGTGGGTCTCTATCATATATCGTTTCTGAAACTTTTGGATGGAAAGGAACCCTTGATAAAAAGTTCTATCAGGCAAAACCATTTTATATAGTTATAATTCTTTCTCTTATTGTTGGTTTACTTATTAATGCTATTGGAATGAGTCCAATAAAAGCACTATTGTATACTGCAATATTATACGGACTAACATCACCAATTCTAATTGCTATCGTTTTACATATTGCTAATAATAAAAAAATAATGAAAGAACACACAAATGGTAAACTCTCAAATGTGTTTGGCTTTATTACTTTAATTGTAATGACTGTAGCGGCAATTGCATTAATTTATTTCCAATTCTCTTAAAAGATAATAATACACACAAAGGGATTAAGATATACCTTATTTCATAATAAACTAAATTAAAAATATGGAAAGTAATATACCCACGTCTATCGAAGAACTTAAAAAGAAAAGAAAACAGATTATGAAAAATATGGAAGCGAAAAAGAAAACTTCAATACTAGGCAGGATTGCTCTTTGGATTACAGAGCATGTGGGAAGTATG
>JAYVEA010000366.1:0-7616 GCA_043749085.1 Chitinophagales bacterium | reverse complement strand
CTTTCATTCTTACAAACCATTGGGTAGAAATTTTTGGTTCGGCAACTGAATTGGTGCGCTGACTGTACCCTAACCTTGTCTGGTATTCTTCTTCTTTTACCAAGAGGCCCTTTTGTTTTAATTCTTCTACAATTTTTTTTCTTGCAGAAAAGCGGTCCTCGCCAACAAATATTTGAGCAGCTTCACTTAATGTTCCATCTTCATTTAATGTATCAACGACAGAAAGATTATGTTTTAACCCTATGTTGTAGTCATTGATATCATGCGCAGGAGTGATCTTTAAAATTCCGGTACCAAAATCCTTATCTACATATTCATCAAAAATTATGGGTACTTTTTTATTGATAAGAGGAACTAAAACATATTTGCCTAATAATTTATTATAACGCTCATCACCAGGATTAGCACAGACAGCAGTATCACCCATGATCGTTTCGGGGCGCTGGGTTGCAATGATAATATAGTCAGTTGTGAGTAGTGAGTTGTGAGTGGTCTCTGCAGAATCGGGAGTTGCATTACTCACTACTGACGACTCACTATTCACAACATGGTATTTAATATAATACAATTTCCCCGTTATCTCTTTATACTCTACTTCCTCATCACTCAATGCCGTTTTTGCAACAGGATCCCAATGGATCATTCTTGCACCCCTATAAATTAATCCCTTCTTATACAGATCAACAAAAACTTTTATTACTGCTTTATAATAATGATCATCCATGGTGAAGGTTGTCCTGTCCCAATCAACACTGCAGCCAAGTTTTTTTAATTGGCTGTAAATTATATCACCATATTTTTCTTTCCATTCAAAAGCATATTTTAAAAATTCTTCTCTTGATAAATTATTTTTATCAATTCCTTTTTCTTTCAGCATGCCAACCACTTTTGCCTCAGTAGCAATAGAAGCATGATCACTGCCGGGAACCCAGCATGCATTATAACCACTCATTCTTGCTTTACGAATTAAAATATCCTGAACAGTTTCATTAAGTGTATGCCCCATGTGCAAAACACCTGTTACATTAGGCGGTGGAATTACAACGGTAAATGGTTCTCTGTCATCAGGAGTACTTTTAAAGTATCCTTTTTGCAGCCAGTGTTCATACCACTTATTTTCAATTTCTGCAGGATTATAATTCTTGCTTAATTCCATTCTGAATAAAAAAATTTAAAGAATTGCAAAGGTACAAAAACAAAGATGTTTTTTTTAGCAGGAGATCAGTAAATTTACCTCCCAACTTACTTAATGTTATACGCAATTGTTGATATAGAAACTACCGGCGGATATGCAGCAGCAGGCGGCATTACAGAGGTAGCAGTGGTTATTACTGACGGAGAAAACATTTTAAACAAGTATCAAACACTGGTAAATCCTGTTTATACAATTCCAAGATATGTTGAATCATTAACGGGCATCACAAATGCGATGGTAGAAAATGAAAGGCATTTTAAAATGATAGCTGATGAATTGTATGAATTGCTTTGCGATAAAATTTTTGTAGCACACAATGTAAATTTTGATTATTCTTATTTAAAATATCATTTTAAAGAAGCAGGTTATGAACTGGACTGTAAAAAGCTTTGTACAATTAGATTAGGCAGACAAATTCTTCCCGGATGTAAAAGTTACAGCCTTGGAAATTTTTGCAGGGAAATTGGAATTCAAATTGAACAAAGGCACAGGGCAGGAGGCGATGCTGATGCAACAGTAAAGTTATTTCATCATCTTTTGCAGAATGATAAGAACAACCACATTCAAAACATGCTGAAGGTAAAAAGCAAAGAGCAACATCTTCCGCCTAATTTACCTGCAAAACAAATTAAACAGTTACCACAAAATACCGGGGTATATTATTTTCATGACAGCAAAGGAAAAGTTATCTACGTTGGTAAGGCAAAAAATTTATCAAAGCGTGTCAATAGCCATTTTGCAAATAATAAACCAAACAAACAAAAACAGGAATTCCTTAGAAATATTCACAGCATAACTTATAAAACAACTGCAACAGAATTGATGGCTTTCATCCTGGAAAGTACAGAAATAAAAAAGTTCTGGCCTCATCAAAACCGCAGCCTTAAAAGGTTTGAGCAGGCATATGCACTATATTCTTTTGAAGACAGGAACGGTTACCTCCGGCTTGCGATTGAAAAAAAGAATAAAAATATCAAACCTCTGTACACTTTTAACTTGCTTGCAGAAGGACATACTTTGTTAAGAAAACTTTCTCTCCAGTTTCAGCTTTGTCCCAAACTTTGTTTTTTACAGCATGATAATATTGAATGCGAAGGTGCAAAAGATGGAAGATGCAATGGAACATGCCGGCAGGAGGAACCGGCTAATGAATATAACCAAAGAGTAAACGAATGCATAGAACATTTATATAAAGAATTGCCAACGTTTGCCTTGGTTGATTATGGATTACATCATGAAGAACAAAGTTGCATTTTAATGGAGAAGGGAAGATTTTACGGAATGGGTTATTTGCCTTCGCATTTTAGCATTAGCGGTGTTGAGGATCTTAAAAATTATATCACACCTTATTCAGAGAATGATTATATAAGAGGATTGGTTTACCAGCATGCAGTAAAATTTCCACATAAAAAAATTGCTTTGGTAAATTGATCAATGTTCAGACATTACTTCTATCGTGGCGCCTATACCTCTTTCAGTAATAGCGCTGCACATAGGTTTTAAAAAATCATAACTGCCTTCTTTTACAGAATATTTTCCTTTGGTATGAATTATCATGGCGCATTGCTCCGCTTGTTCTAATGTATGCCCGCAAATTTCTACCAACGTTTGTATCACCCAGTCAAAGGTGGTAACCTCATCGTTCCAAACCACAAGCTGGCAGGGGCTTTCAACATCTGTGAGTAAATCAGTGTCCTGTGATTCTTTTGTGTATGTATTGGTTTCTAACATAATTCTGTATCAAAATTAATTTATTTTTGGTAACCGCATTTGCGAAGAGAAGGAATACGGAAAATTTTCCTGGGAAATGGATGTTGAAAGAAATAAGGTGGAACTATGGCAACCTATGGATAGTAAATTGTAATGTTATATTAATGGCTTTTTATTTTTTAAAAGATTTTGAAATTCTTTTATAACCTGCGAAGTATAATCAATTTGTGCATCTACTCTTTCTTTATCAGTTGTAATTTTTTTTACGATCAGGATTTCTTTTTTATGTGCAATTGCAAAAAAAGCAAACAGGTCATTTAAACCTTTCTCAGGCATTTTAGTGGCATAGCCTGTTATTGCAATTCCATAATCACTTATAAACATTTTATTTACCTGCGATGCCATTTCACAGGCTACCTTTTCTGTAACACAATCATCTTCTAAAGCCGCTATAGGCTCAATATTTAAATGTTTGGTTTTTTGCCCGGCATTATAAGCAGTATTTCCATCCTGGAAAAATTTTGCTGCTTCTGTGGCTGAAGAGAATGCCGCCTGTAAATGGTCCGGCAGTAACACTTTCAGCAACTGAAAGGGTAAGCTTTTTTTTTGCCAGCAAATCTTTAATGTCGTTTATTATATTTTCCTCGTATAACATATTCGGTTTTTATTTTGCATAGCCAAAGGCTTGCCAAAAAGAGTATTTTTATGGTTGGTAATAATTATCATTAAAATTTATAATTAATGAAGCCGGTAAATACAGCACTTTGTTCCTTCGGGATAAGCGGATGGGTATTTCATGCGCCTTTTATTAATGCTGATCCACATTTTAAATTATATGCAGTTTGGGAAAGATCAAAAAATCTTGCAGAAGAAAAATATCCCGGTGTTAAAACATACAGAACACTGGAAGAAATGCTTGCTGATGATGCTGTTGAATTAGTGATTGTAAATACTCCAAACTATACCCACTATGGTTACATAAAAAAAGCTTTGCTTGCTGGTAAAGATGTGATCGTTGAAAAACCTTTTACTGTTACTGTTAAAGAAGCTGAAGAGCTGATTGAATTAGCGAAAAAGCAAAATAAAAAATTATCTGTTTATCAGAACAGACGATACGATAGTGATTACAAAACAATAAAAAAAGTTTTGGCAGAAAAATTATTAGGTGATCTTGTTGAAGCTGAATTCCATTTTGACCGTTATTCTGAAAATTTAAGTCCTAAAGTCCATAAAGAAGTTCCGGGTCCAGGTACAGGAACATTATATGATCTGGGCTCTCATCTTATTGACCAGGCATTGCAACTATTTGGAATGCCGGATGCAGTATTTGCAGATATAAGGATCATTCGTCCCATTTCCAAGGTAGATGATTACTTTGATCTGCTGTTATATTATCCGCAATTACGGGTTAGGATTAAATCTAGTTACCTTGTCAGGGAACCTTTGCCGGGCTACATTTTACATGGCTCAAAAGGATCGTTTATAAAACCAAAAACAAATACCCAGGAAGTAATGTTGCAAAAAGGTAATGCTCCGGGCAATGCTGATTGGGGAATAGAGCCTGAATCAGAACGGGGCCTTTTGCATACTGAGAAAAATGGTCTTGTGATCAGGGAATACATTCCATCAGAAAGCGGAAATTATGGCGATTATTACAATGATATTTATGAAGCGATAAGAAATAATAAACCCATACCTGTTACACCGGAAGAAGGACTGAATGTTATAAGGATTATTGAAGCAGCTTTTAAAAGTGATAAATCAAAGCATATTGTTGAATTATAATTCCGACAAACATGTGTTATAGTATTTATTTATTATTAGGTGTGAATAAAATGAAACGATTGAATATTGTAGCTCATCAATTATAATATGTATGCAAAAAAAGTACAAATGAAAATAATGTTATTTATATTCCTGTTGATCGCTCAAATAACAATTTCCACATCAGCACAAACAAAATTAATTGCCGGTAAGAAAAAAATTGTTTTATTGGATAATTATTTTAATCATGAAGTAAAAAAAAATGCAACAGGAAAGGAGATTGTATGGCATTATACCTGGGATGAAGAGGATAATGGTGGTTATTCCATGTTGGGAAATGTGTTTCATAAATATGGGTTGCTAACCAAGACTTTAGTATCAGCGCCTACAGCACAAAATTTAAAAAGTGCAAACATTTATATTATTGTTGACCCTGATACAGAAAAAGAAACAAAGACTCCAAATTATATTCAATCAAAAGATATTATTGTTATTTATGATTGGGTAAAAAAAGGTGGCATATTATTATTATTTGGTAACGATACAGGTAATGTTGAGTTTACACATTTTAATCAATTAGCAAACAAGTTTGGTTTTCAATTTAACTATGATGTTCACAATAAGGTGATAGCAAATAAGTATGAGATGGGAACGTTTAATATTCCTGCCGATAATCCAATTTTTAAAACTGTTAAAAAGATTTATATCAAAGAATATTCGTCACAAAATGTTACCACAGCAAAGCCTGTTTTTAAAGATGGGGATATTGTTGTAATGTCGGTGGCTAAAGTTGGTAAAGGAACTGTATTTGCTATTGGTGATCCCTGGTTTTATAATGAGTATTTTGATGGAAGAAAATTGCCTGCTGAAATTGAAAATTATAAAGCTGCTGAAGACTTGGTAAAGTGGACAATTGATCAAACAAAGAAAAAATAAATATTGTAAAAACTTTGCATCAATAATAAACGGTAGCGTGTTCCGGGGATGGTAATTGAATGCATTCCCTGTTTTAAGAATACTGTTACAGAAAAACTAAATTTGTTTATGAGTAGTGGCGTAAAAAATGCTGTTAAATTTGTTCAATCAAAAAAGCAACTTGTTGCATGAACAATAATGTATTAAAGGTTCACCCTGATGATAATGTATTTGTAGCATTACAGGATATTGCAAAGGGGCAATCAGTAATTTATAATAATACTACTTATCAAATTGTTGATGATATTCCTGCCAAGCATAAATTTTTTGATAAGGATATGAATGCCGGCGATGAAGTTATTATGTATGGCGTGCTTGTTGGCAAGGCACAAAGTTTTATTCCGTCAGGCGGGTTAATGACAACCGTCAACACAAAGCATGCTGCAGATCCATACGATTATCGGGGATCAAATTATCAGTGGCAACCGCCCGATGTTTCAAAATTTAAAAATAAAACCTTTAACGGCTATCACCGAAGTGATGGGAGAGTGGGCACAGCAAATTACTGGTTATTTATTCCAACCGTTTTTTGTGAGAACAGGAATCTTGATGTAATTAGAGAGGCCTTGCATAATGAATTGGGATATACAGTAACAGATAAATACAAACAGTATACACATCATTTGGTAGAGTCTTATAAAAATGGAAAATCAATTGATGCAATTGATCTAACTCCATCATTTTTTTCAAAAAAGGAAAATCGTCCGTTTAAAAATGTAGATGGTATAAAATTTTTAAATCATCAGGGTGGATGCGGTGGAATAAGGCAGGATGCGGCGATATTAAGCAAGCTGCTGGCTGCTTATGCTGATCATCCAAATGTTGGTGGTATTACAGTACTTAGTTTGGGTTGCCAGAATTTACAGGTGACAGATTTTGTAAATGACCTGAAACAACGCACAGCAAATTTCGATAAGCCGCTATATATTTTTGAGCAACAACAATCTTTAAGTGAAGAACAACTGATAGCAGAATCGATCAAAAAAACATTTGAAGGGTTAGTAGAAATAAATAAGCTGGAAAGAAAACCTGCATCACTGGATAAATTATGTGTTGGGGTAAAATGCGGTGGCAGCGATGGTTTCAGTGGTATCTCTGCAAATCCTGCAGTTGGTTATTGCTCCGATCTTTTAGTTGCATTAGGGGCAAAAGTTCTTCTCGCAGAATTTCCTGAATTGTGTGGAGTAGAACAACAGATGGTCGACCGTTCGGTTACTGAGCCTGTTGCCAGAAAATTTATACACCTGATGAAGAGTTATGAAGAAATTGTATCAAGAGTTGGTTCAGGTTTTCACATGAATCCTTCTCCCGGGAATATTAAAGATGGTTTAATTACTGATGCAATAAAAAGCGCCGGAGCCGCAAAAAAAGGAGGCACTTCTCCTGTTGTAGATGTGCTGGATTATACAGAGCCTGCTGTTAAGCCGGGTTTAAATCTTGTATGTACACCGGGAAATGATGTAGAGGCTACCACAGGTAAAGCTGCATCTGGCGCAACTTTGATATTGTTTACTACAGGGCTGGGAACCCCAACAGGCAACCCGGTTTGTCCTACAATTAAGGTGGCTACCAATTCAAAACTGGCAAAAAAAATGAGTGATATAATTGATATTGATACTGGTCCTGTCATTGAAGGCGAAAAAACAATTGAAGAAATGGGAGAGGAGATACTGGAATATTGTATCAAAGCAGCAAGCGGTGAAGTAATTCCAAAAGCAGTACAATTAAACCAGGATGATTTTATTCCGTGGAAGCGTGGGGTTAGTTTATAAAAAGTTTTTGGTAATCAACCTTTGTCTTTCATGGCATCATCGTGAAGTTTACCCTGAGTTTATCGAAGGGTCACTCACTTCATCGGTATACCTTTAGTCATCAAGGCTTCGACAAGCTCAGTCTGAAAGCTCCGTAATGAAAGCTAAAGTGTCAACCTGAGCTTATCGAAGGGTGGATGAGAATTGCTAAATTGCTGAAG
>JAYVEA010000365.1:0-7631 GCA_043749085.1 Chitinophagales bacterium | reverse complement strand
AGATATTCAAAGTAGCGAAGGAAACTACCTTTCATTTTACCCTGGTCTTGGAAACCATAAATACCATTCTGCAACTCCAAATGTCTTTTGCTGCGGATGGCTTCTGCAAGTGATAGGTTTTTTCGGTTCTCCTCTTTCTGCTCCTTTGTGAGTTTACCTTTTTCGGGTTCCGGTATAAGAGTTAGTTGCAAGTGTTCGTAATTACGCTTGCCTTGATGGTAGTAGTCAAGGTACAAAGTGACTTTATCTCCTTTCAGCCTTTGGCGTAGTGTTACTTTCATTCTTTCAGTTATTTAAAAAGTTCATTGATAGCCGTCCTGGGAATACGAGTACTGCGACCAACTTTACCGGCTTGCAATTTTCCATTATCAATTAACCTGTAAATGGTCCATCGGCTTGCATTAATCAATTGGCAAATTTCATCTATGGTTAAAAATTCCTTTTGTAATACGACTGGATTAAATGTTTTTGCTGCTGCTTTTTTATGAACAGCTACTTCTATTTTCTGATCCCGCTTTCTTTTCTTGTAGGCTTTCTTTGCGCAATCATCGGAGCAAAATTGTGTAACAGTGGTTTTAGCTGTAAAATGATTACCGCAGAATTGACAAGATTTTTCTATGCGAATGTTACTGCTCATGTTGCCTATTGTAGCTGGTTGTTGCAGAATGTAGCTGTATGTAGCATCTTCTCTCTTTACTGTTGCCTTATTTGTTGGCAACAAATTAGGGCAACAACCAGGCAACAAATATAAGCAAATAAGTGGAGTTTGGCAACAAATAAGAGAAAGATTTATTCACATAATACAATGAAAAACAAGTAGATAATAAACAAAAGAAAGGATACTTACTTTCCGATACAGAATTTAGAAAATATATAATCCAGCCGGTCTTCATTTGTAATTTCTCCTGTTATCTCTCCCAAATAATAAAGACAACGCCTGATATCCAATGCCAATAGATCACCGGAGATATTATTTTTTAACCCATCTCTAATATCGTTTAATGATTCCTCAACATGCTGCAGAACTTCATAGTGCCTGGTATTGGTGACGATAACATTTTCTGTGAGTGTATTGTTCTCAGTTACAGAAACAAAAAGTTTGTTCTTTAATTCTTCCAGTCCTATATTTTCCTTTGCGGAAATAAAAAGAATTTCTAAACCCTGATACACATTTTTCTTCTTACCAACATTAATAATATCAGTTTTATTACCAGCCAGTATAAACTCTTTATTTTGCTGAGAAAGATCTCTATAAATAATTTCCAACTCTGATATGTCTGTGGTATTTACATCAAACAAATACATTACTATATCAGCTTCCTTTATTTTTTCAAAGCTTTTTATTACACCCATATTTTCAATGACATCTGTAGAATGTTCTCTAATACCTGCTGTATCTATTAATCTAAATAAAATGCCTTTAATGTTTATTATTTCTTCTATCGTATCTCTTGTAGTGCCGGCAATTTCACTAACTATCGCCCTGTTATCATTTAGTAGTGTATTTAACAAAGTGGATTTACCTGCATTGGGTTTGCCAACTATAGCAACACTTACACCATTTTTTATAACGTTACCAAGCTTAAAGGAATCAAGCAATATCTTTGTTGATGCGGATATCTGTTCAATTAATTCTATAAATTTTTTCCTGTCTGCAAACTCAACATCTTCTTCACTAAAATCAAGTTCTAACTCAATTAAAGATGAGAACTGAATAAGTTGTTCCCGAAGAAGTTTTAATAATTCAGAAAACCCACCACGAATGTTATTCAGTGCTGCATTTTTAGATGCCTCTGTATTACTTGCAATAAGGTCGGCTACAGCTTCGGCTTGGGTAAGATCTAATTTACCATTCAAAAAAGCTCTCTGTGTAAATTCACCTGGCTTAGCCAGGCGTGCGCCTTTACGAATTATTGATTGTATAACCTGCTCCTGCACAAAAGCCGAGCCATGACAACTTATTTCAACTACATCTTCTCCGGTATATGATGTTGGATTTTTATAAAGGGAGATTACAACCTCATCAAGAATTTTGCCTTCATCTTTTAAATAGCCTACATGTAAAGTATGAGATAGCTGTATTGAAAGATGTTTAGATGGAAATAATTTATTTACGATATCGATTGCATTATTGCCGGTTAATCTTATTACTCCAATGGCACCAATGCCGGGGGGTGTTGCCAATGCAACAATTGTATCATCCCATCCCGAAAGTTTATTTACCATAAAGGGCAAAGATACCTTAGCATCGGGCAATAAAAAAAGCCGCTACAATTTGTAACGGCTTAAAATTATTTAGTTATGCTTATTGGTCCTGGATTGTAAATGTAACAGGTTGTTCACGGTACGCATTTACAAAACGCCCATTCTGCTGTGCAGGCTTCCAGGCCGGACCCTTACGAATCGCATTCACAGCTACTTCTGCCAACTTTGACCCCTTCATAGTTAATGCTTCCACATTGCTAACAGTACCATCTTTTGATACGATAAATCTTACCCGACATGTACCTGATTCACCGGCTTCAGTAAGCTCATCAATATTTCCCTGAATAGCTTTTGTAACATATCTTGTCCATCCTCCATCTCCACCCGGAAATGAAGCTTCTATCTCCACTTTTGTAAATACTTTATCTTCATCTTCGGCTACTGCCTTGGGGGCTTCTACTACCTGTGATTTTTCTTCAACAGGAGGAGCAACAATACCTACATCTTTTGTACCCTCTACAGTTTTTACATCCACCTTATGTTCTTCCAACTCTTTATTTTCAGGTGGTGGTTTTACCACTTCCTCATCTTTTACAATTTTAGGAGGGGTAAACTGTATAGTTTGTATTGGTGGTGGTGGCGGTGGTGGCTCATCTTTTTTTACATTTTCCAATGTAAGATCTTTTACTTCTATTGTTTTTGTGCTGCTATCTTCAATTTTTTTTGCAATAACAGAACCCACAAATATCAATAAAGCAATAGAAGCTGTTATGATAAGAGCCAGCGTTATTCGTTTATTATAAGTTTTGCGCAGTTCATAAGCACCATATTCCTTATTCCTTCCTTCAAAAAGGATATCAAGAATATCCGCACTTAATATTTTATTAGTTTCCATTTTTACTCTTTTTTATTAGACACATAAAATGAAATAATCCATAATTATTTAATACCCCCTGCCACTTCTGTCATCTGTATCATCTTGTATTCATCTGCTGTCGGATCTATCATGGCATATCTTTTTATATCATTAATTGCCATCTCATCCAAGATATCTACCGCATTTTTATATGTAGCATCTTTATCAGGCTTAATAGTTATAAAAAAATCATCTACAGGAGTAGCCTTCTTTTTATCTAAAATTATTTTCCTGATGTCTTTATAACCGGTGGTTTGCAACTTGCTTGGATCGTTGCCAAAATAATAATATACAACGTCACCCTTACCCATCATTATTGTTAAGGCACCTGATTCTTTAACCTTATTTAATTCATCTGGTTTATCAGTATCTTTTGGCATAGCAAGGTTCATCGCCGTTGGCTGAGCCATAGTGGTTGTAAATATAAAAAAGGTTATAAGGAGGAAACCAAGATCTACCATAGGCGTAAGATCTACTCTTGTTGAAAGTTTTTTACCTTTTTTTACACCAGGACCTTTTTTATGCCCACCGCCACTTTTCGCTTCCATTTCTGCCATAGTAGTAAATTTTAATTTTTAAAATAATTTTTATTCACTTTTTCTATTCCTAATTTTCACCCGCCAATGCTTTCTTTTGAAGCTCACTTCCTTCGGGTACCCCTTCAGGATTAGTGACTAATTGGTATTTAAACACTTCATTCTTTTTAAAAGAATTTATCACATCTCTGAATACTGAATATTTCGAATTGTTATCTCCCTTTATTAAAAAATTTATCTTTCTGCCCTTATAAACATTTACCGCTGCGTTTATCCATGCCTGCAATTCATTATTTGTACTATCAGTAGGAATACCCGTAAATTTTACATTGTGCAGATCTTCAGGTTTTATCCTTATGAACTGCGTTAACTGATTTAAAGGTGTGCCTACAAAGAGAGATTGCTTGAAATACTTCTTATCCTCAGCGCTTAAATTAAGATTTCTGGCAGTTGATAATTCTTCAATGACATCCCCTCTCATCTCATCACTCATTTGTAAATAAACCTGTCCGGCTTTATTTATTGAAACAAGAAAAGCATCCGTTTGCGGAGCTGCTTTTGATGCTACTGAACTGGGAGGAGAAACCTCTACAGCTTCAGCAGGCTTAAATTTTGTTGTTAGTATAAAGAAAGATAACAACAGGAAAGCAACATCGCACATTGCTGTCATATCAATGTTGGTACTTCCCCTTTTTATTTTGGCTCTTCCCATTACTTTATTTTTATTTTGTTTAGATGCAAATTGTACATAATTCCATACTTAAATGAAACTTACTTATACAGAGACGCAAAACTTTGTGTTAAAGTAAAACCTGATTCATCGATACCATAAGTAATGCTGTCAATCTTAGTTGTAAACACATTATAAGTAATGATGGCAAAAGCAGAGGTTCCGATACCCAATGCTGTATTATACAAAGCCTCAGATATACCTCTTGATAATTCTCTTGCTGCTTCACCGCCACCCGATTCGCCCAGGTTACTAAAAGAACGTATCATACCGATTACTGTTCCCAATAGTCCAAGCAATGTTGCCACTGATGCAATAGTTGATAAGAATACAAGATTTTTTTCCAGCATAGGTAGTTCCAGTGCTGTTGCTTCTTCCACTTCTTTTTGGATAGCCAAAACTTTTTGCTCAGTGCTAAGCTCACCTGCAGTTATCATTTCTTTGTATTTGCGAAGGCCGGCCTTCATAACATTACCTACCGATCCTTTTTGTTTATCACACTCAGCAAGTGCTGCATCAACATTTTTATTTGCAAGATTATATTGAACTTTTCTAATAAAATCGGCAATAGATCCGCGACCTGATGCTTTAAGAACAGTTAATAATCTTTCAATAACAAAAGTAAATACGATTAAAAAACAACCGATCAATATAGGTACTATTATACCACCTTCATACATTTTTGCCAGGTTGGATTTTGGACCTTTGTGACTCGGCCAAAAGCCGCCGGCGGGATCAGGATTAGTAAAGTTAGAAGCGCCTCCTATTAAAAAACGCCAAATAACATACCCGGCTATTATACACACCATGGGTGCAAGCCATGAAATAATATTGCTCGATTTTTTTGCCTGAACCGAAGTGGTAGATGTGGTAGACCTTACTGTTTCTGCCATGATGTTAAGTTTTTGAGTGAATTAAATTTAAGTTGTATGTGGTTAAAAAAATTGATTGCACAATTCTAATGAAAAATATTTTTAAAATCAAAAACCATTTTTAAAATTTTTACAGGGGCACACAAGTTAATAATTAATAGGATAAAATTGATATTCTAAAAAAATAAATATTACACATTGTAATTACCGAAAGCAATAACATTGCCATAAGTGAATTCTATAATAAGATTTTGGCTAATTACGTTTGGTCTTTATTCATAGCGTAAAGCAACAATAGGATCAAGCTTTGAAGCTTTAATTGCAGGGTATAGTCCTGCAAATAAACCCACCAGGGAACACACTACTATCCCCGTTATTACCCATCCCCACGGTACAACAAAACCGGTTTTTAAAACGATTCCAAAAAGATTACCTACCAATACCCCGAGAATTATTCCAAAAATGGCCCCTATTAAACTTATTATTATAGATTCAAAAAGAAATTGCTGACGGATACTCTTCTTAGTTCCTCCCAGCGCCTTGATCAAACCAATTTCCCTGGTTCGCTCATTTACCGCTACCAACATAATATTCATTAATCCTATTGCAGCGCCGATCAAAGTTATCAGCCCAATAAATGCAGCAGCGGTTGTAATGCTGCCTAAGCTTTTTGTAAATGCTTCCACAATGCTATCGCTCTTGTCAATAAAAAAATTATTCTCTTCAGTGAACTCCAGTTTTCTTATAGGCCTTAAAGTGCCTGTGGCCTCGCCTATAGCAATATCCATATTCTTAATACTTGATACCATTACACCAATATTAAAAGATGTATTTGAAGTTGTAAATAATCTCCTGATATTATTGTATGTAGTTATCACCACATTATCGGCATTTAAAAATGCGCTGGAGCCCTTATCTTTTAAGATGCCAATTACCCTGTATTTAATATTGGCAACTTTTATTATTTTATCAACTGCTCTTTGGGAATTATCGCCGAAAAATTTTTTTGCAACACTATTCCCCAAAACACATACGCTCCTTCCGCTTTCCACATCCAGCTTATTAAAATTTCTTCCGGCAGATAATGTATAACCGCTTAACTGTAAATAATTTTCATCACCTCCCTGTACTACTACATTAGGATTTGTTTTTACCTTATCATTATTCACTACTATATTCCTGGGCCCCCTGATAGAGATACTTACTATTGCAGGAAACGCAAACCTTTCTTTAAAAGCCTTTGCTTCTTCATAAGTAATTATTTTTCCTGTATTAGAATTCTTTTCTTTTAATGCGCCTTTTGTAGTTTTTTTAACCCGGCCATTATTGCCACCAATATGAAATTGCCTATCCTTAAAACGAATGGTGAACGCATTTGCACCCATTGTAGAAAAACTTTCTGCAAGACTTTGGTTCATTGCTTTAATAGCAGTAATGATCCCTATCAATGCCATTATACCAAAAGCTATTATTGCTACAGTAATGCCTGTACGAAGCTTATTACTTTTTACAGTTCTGAAAGCAAGAGAAAGTGTATCTGATGTTTGCATTAAGCTGATAATTGATTAATTGAGAATGGAGAATTGAATTTATTCTCAACCTCGATTTTAAAATTATCCATTAATAATAGAGCCAGTCTATAACAAGCCCGGGCATTATACCTAAAAGTATAGTAATTGCAGCAGTAAAAATTAATAATGATTTAAAGGAAGAAGGAACATCCATTTGATGATCGGCATTCTGTGCAGGCTCTTTAAAATACATTGCCTGTATCACTTTAAAATAATAGTAAGCGCTTATGGCCGCACACAAAACAGCAAGTATCACCAGCCAAAACTGATGACCATTTTTAAGTGCTGCCAACAACATATAAAATTTTGCATTAAAGCCCGCTGTTAAAGGAATGCCCGTAAGAGATAATAAAAATATTGTAGCAGTAAAAGCAAGAACTGGCTGTGTTTTTCCTAATCCATTAAAGCCTTCAATGGTATAATCTTTCATTCTTACTAATATCGCAAACATGCCGATGGAGGCAAGACTGTATGCAACTGAATAAAGTATTAATCCTTCTTTTGCCGTATCATTTAAGGCGAATACAGCAAGCAACATAAAGCCTGCCTGTGCAATGCTGGAATATGCCAACATTCTTTTTACACTTTGCTGAAATACTGCAGTGAGATTACCAACCAATAAAGTTGCGGCTGTTATTATCACAATTAATGTTTGCCACTGCGATTGCATTACACCAAATGAACTTTGAAATAAACGGATGAATGCAATGAAGCCCGCAACTTTTACTATGGTTGCCATAAAAGAAGTAAAGACTGTTGGGGCGCCATCATAAACATCGGGCGTCCAGAAATGAAATGGTG
>JAYVEA010000364.1:0-7659 GCA_043749085.1 Chitinophagales bacterium | reverse complement strand
ATATGAAAATCATCCTGTATTTGGTTTTATGATACCAAAATCCTGTCCGGGCGTGCCTTCTGATATTTTAAATCCGAGGAACACATGGACAGATAAAGATGAGTATGATACAAAAGCAAAGGATCTTGCGAAACAATTCATAAACAACTTTGAGAAGTATGCAAATGGCGCCAGTGAAGAAACTGCGGGGGCTGCGCCGAAAATTTAATTTTAAAACAAGCCATACAACTGTGCATCAATCTGGTTAATAATTTTACCAAGATCTTCTTCATTCTCTGCAAACTTATTTTTATCAGCATCAACAATCAAAAGCGGACCTTCTTTATAAGTGCCTATCCATTTATTATAAAACTCATTAAGTTTTTTCAGATAATCAAGGCGGATATTTTCTTCATATTCCCTGCCACGCTTTTGTATTTGTGCAACTAAAGTTGGTACAGAACAATTAAGATATATGAGCAGGTCGGGCGGCTGCACCATGCTTTTAAGTGTTTCAAAAAAAGTATAGTAATTATCAAAATCCCGCTTAGCCATCAGGCCCATATCATGAAGATTGGGAGCAAAAATATTTGCATCTTCATAAATAGTTCTGTCCTGTATCACGGTTTCAGTACCACGATGAATTTCGAGCAATTGGGTTAAGCGGCTGTTTAAAAAATATATCTGCAGGTTAAAACTCCATCGCGGCATCTCATCATAAAAATCATTCAGATATGGATTATGATCAACATCCTCAAATTGTGGTATCCATCTATAATGCTTGCTTAATAATTCAGTTAAAGTTGTTTTACCGGCGCCAATGTTTCCGGCTACTGCAATGTGTTTTGGTTTTTTAGCTTTTGCCATACCTTTTTGTGAAATAAGAAATAAGAAATAAGAAAATCTAAAATAAACAATGTTTCCTCATAAATCCATAAATCCTAAAAATCATGGTCAGATATAATTTAAACCTATCGCTTCTCTTACTAATTTAATGGTAACTTCTGCGCTCCTTCTTGCCTTTTCAGCGCCATGTTCCATTACTTTTTTCAAATATTTTTCATCCTGTAAAATACTGTTCACTTTTTCACGGATTGGAGAAATAAATTGTACCATATCTTCTGCCAGTTGCTTTTTCATATCTCCATAACGAATATTACAGTTATTATAATCCTCCTCATATTTTTTTACTATATCCTTTGCAGAAACAAGGTTCATCAATAAAAAAATATTTTGAATGTAAGATGGTTTTTGTGAATTGTGTTCAGCAGGGCCACTGTCTGTTTGTGCTTTCATCACTTTCTTTCTTATCAATTCATCATCATCTGCTAAATACAAAGTAGCCATTTGGTTTTCACTCTTGCTCATTTTGCCGACTCCATCTAATGATGGAACTTTTACCAGTTCATTACTGAAATTAAATGCTACCGGTTCGGGAAATACTTCGCCATAGCGATGGTTAAAACGGTTTGCAAGATTTCTTGCCATCTCAAGATGCTGCTCCTGGTCTTTGCCTACGGGTACATATTTTGCCTGATGTAAAAGAATGTCTGCAGCTTGCAAAACAGGATATGTTAGCAAACCTGCATTTACATTCTCCGGCTGCCTCCGCACTTTATCTTTAAATGTAGGGGTTTTTTCAAGTTCACCTACATAAGCCATCATGTTTAAATACAAATACAATTCAGCTGTTTCATGTACATGGCTTTGGCAATACAAAGCAACTTTATCAGGGTTAAGTCCGCAGGCAATATTTTCTGCCAGAACATGATGTACATTAGCTTTCAGCTCTTTGGTATCAGGATGTGTGGTTAATGAATGCAGGTCAGCCACCATAAAAAAACATTCATATTCATCCTGCATCTTTACATAATTACGGATAGCGCCAAAGTAATTACCGAGGTGTAAAAAACCTGTGGGCCTGATGCCACTCATTACTACCTGCCTGCCGGTAGGCAAGGTTTCTTTCTTTTTATCCATAATCCGGCGAAGATAATTATTTGCGAACATAAACTTGTAGCTTGAATCTTGAAGCATGTAGCTTTTGTTTTATTTTTGTTTGATGGAAGTGAATGATGACCTAATCAATAATCTTGCGCAGCTGGCAAGGCTTGAATTTAATGATGCAGAGAGAGATGAAATAAAAAATGATCTGCAAAAAATGATCGCATTTATTGACAAGCTTAATGAACTGGATACAACAGGCGTTGAGCCACTACTCCATATGAGTGAAAATATAAATGTATTAAGAGAGGATGAAGTAAAAGGAAGTATAAGCAGAGAAGATGCACTTAAGAATGCTCCTTTACACGATGAACATTTTTTTAAAGTTCCCAAGGTAATTAAGAAGTAAATGAGCACAATCATCCATCTTGATAAAATAAACAAGAGCTATTACCTTGGTAAGCAGGAGTTGAAAGTACTTAAGGCTATTTCCCTGGACATTTTAAAAAATGAATATGTTGCCTTGATGGGACCAAGCGGCAGCGGCAAATCCACGTTAATGAATATTTTGGGTTGTCTTGATTCACCATCTGGCGGAAAATACATTTTAAATGGAAAAGATGTTAGCAAAATGCCTGACAATGATCTTGCAGAAGTTCGCAATAGAGAAATTGGTTTTGTATTCCAGCAATTTAATTTATTATCACGGTTGACTGCTGCCGAAAATGTTGCGCTGCCATTGGTTTATAATGGTACTCCAAAAAAACAAAGGATGGAGCAGGCGCTCGAAATGCTTAACAGGGTTGGCCTTGCAGACAGGAGCCATCATAAACCAAATGAGCTTTCCGGCGGGCAGGGCCAACGTGTAGCCATTGCACGTGCCCTTGTTAATAATCCTTCTATTATTTTAGCCGATGAACCAACAGGAAACCTGGATTCAAAAACTTCTGTTGAGATAATGGAAATTTTTGGGAAGATACATGATGAAGGAAATACAGTTATACTTGTTACCCATGAAGAAGACATTGCACATTTTGCTCATCGGGTTGTACGTTTAAGAGATGGCGTTATTGAAAGTGATACCCCAACCCCTAAAGGGGCTTTAGTACTAACTTAATACCCGGAGTTTTCTATATTTTTAGCTAAGCTTAATAAAAGCCTCTCCCTAAGATATTTTTTTAAATCTGTAACAGATACAGTTTCCGAAGCTAATCCAATATAATTATCGGGGCGTATTAAAAATAAAGCTGAACTTTTTATCTTGAATTTTTTAAATGCATCTTCATTTATTTCATTTCTTTTAATTTCTATAAATTGAAATTTTAGAAGAAAAGAATTTTGAATTTCATCTTTTTGGTCTTCCCTTAATATTGTATCAAAAAGCAGAATGGTAAAGCCATTGAATTTTAAGTGCTCATCAATAATTTTTGAATTGAAATTTACAAATGGAATAAGCTGACCGGCCTGCAACACATCTTTATTTTCCGAATAGCTTAAAATTGATTTATTATAATTGATACCAATTTGCGAAACAGCTCTAAATGCAAATCGTCCAAACTTTTTTATTAAAAGCACCTTACTTAAAATCGGAGGGACGATATTTAAACGAAACATTTTCAAGAACCAATTACCAGAAGTAATAACAGAGAATGCCCTGTCAGTGGTTTTTACAAGACGTTTTGCTACAGGTACTCTTTCTTGGTTATAAGAATTTAATAAGGCTGCCTCAGCCTGTCCGTTCACAACAAGCGCTAATTTCCATGCAAGATTGTAGGCATCCTGCAGACCAGTGTTCATTCCTTGTCCGCCTGCAGGACTATGCACATGTGCAGCGTCTCCGGCGAGAAATATTTTTCCATGAGTAAAACTGTTTACACTGCGGTGATGAACATGATAGATAGAGAACCAGTTAGTGTTGCTGAAATTCACATTAACTTTTATTTGCTCCTCAACTACTTTTTGTATCTGTGAAAAATCCGTTACTTCTGAAGGAATAAATTGTTTTGGAAAAGTGGCTATTAATCTAAAGCGGTTATCTCCTTTCATAGGAAAAAGTCCGGCAAAACCCCTGGCTGTTAAACAAAGGCTCAAACAATCATGCCCCCATGGCCATTCAGCAAAAGTATCAGCAACAATAAAAATATTTTCATAAGTACCACCCTTAAAAGGAACCTGTAACTGGTGACGCACCTGGCTTTTAGCGCCATCTGCACCGATAAGCCAATCAGTTTTAATTTCAGTTTGCTCACCTGAATTATTATCTACTATGGCAATTACTCCATCACTATTTTGTGTAACGGTTTCCAGCGAATGTTCCCAAAGCACATCTCCTCCAATTTCTCTTAAATGATCGTATAAAATTTTTTCATTTTTATTTTGCTCAAGAACAAATAGAAATGCATAAGCACTTTGCCCCTGCCCGAGTTGTTGTAATGGTACTTCATAAAGTCTATGTCCATTGACGATGATCTTTATTTTATTAGCAGCAGTTCCCTGTTCCAACGCCTTATCTGCAATGCCCATCTGCTCATATATCTGCAATGTTCTTGCCTGTACTGCAAGGGCCCTGGATTCTTTTACTATTCCTGGTTTGGAATCAATAATAATACAATCAACACCAAACCTTTTAAGCTGGCATGCCATCATTAACCCGGTTGGACCGGCCCCGCAAATCAAGACTTGTGTTTTTAAATCCATCAGTCTGATTATTTTTTAATCTATAAAGATTAAACTATTTAATTTTATATCAATGGCATTAAAGATATATACCAAAACAGGGGACTTAGGTAAAACGAGTTTGATCGGCGGAACAAAAGTTTTCAAGAGCAACATTCGTATCGAAACCTATGGCACCATTGATGAATTGAATTCGTACATAGGGTTAGTTGGCGATTATTGCAGTGATGATCATTCAAAAAAAATCTTAAAAGAGATACAGGACAGGTTATTTACCATTGGATCTTCTCTTGCCTGTGATCCTGAAAAAGAACAAAAATTAAAAATCCCTGATCTTAAAGAAACTGATGTTGAATTGTTAGAAAAAGAAATTGATGCCATGAATGAAATGTTACCGGAGATGAAACATTTTATTTTGCCAGGTGGTCATGTTACAGTTTCAACAATTCATATTGCACGTTGCGTTTGCCGCCGTGCGGAAAGATGGTGCGTAAATATGCAGGAACAAAGTTTATTTGTAGAACCTCTGATCATAAAGTATCTCAATCGCCTCAGCGATTATCTTTTTGTTTTGGCAAGGTATACCGGGCATTTATTACAGGTAGATGAAATAGCCTGGAAGCCAAGAGTATAGCTCTTCTGCTTTATAAGATTATCCTGCCATCTTTCATATGTAAAATCCTGTCACTCATTTGGGCAAGTTCTTCATTATGAGTAACAATTAAAAACGTTTGCTGAAAACGGTTGCGCAGATCAATAAATAAATTGTGAAGTTCTTTGGCATTAGCACTATCTAAATTACCTGTGGGTTCATCTGCCATTACCAGCGATGGGCTATTGATAAGCGCTCTTGCAACAGCAACTCTTTGTTGTTCTCCACCTGATAATTCGTTAGGCTTATGTTCTCCCCTATCCTTTAATCCTAAAATATTTAATAAAGACTCCGCCTTCTCCATTACCTCTTTTCTTTTTCTGCCGGCAATCCAACCGGGGATGGAAACATTTTCCAAGGCCGTAAATTCAGGAAGTAAATGATGAAACTGAAAAACAAAACCAATATGGGTATTTCTAAAAGCGGCTAACTTTTTTCCTTTAAGTTTATCAATTCTGTCACCTTCCAAAAATATCTCTCCCGTGTCTGCATAGTCTAACGTGCCAAGAATATGCAGTAGTGTACTCTTACCTGCACCTGATGACCCTGCTATGCTTACTATTTCACCTTTGGCTATTTCTATATCCACGCCCTTTAATACCGGCAGCGACCCATAATTTTTATAAATATCTTTTGCGATCATCATACTTTAAAAATAAATTTTAAAATACAAATTGATAAAAATACATTTTCATTCATCTTTTTTGTTTGTAAATGCAACAATAATAAAAGAAACCCTATTGTTATGGGTAAAAACAATATTTGGTTATATCAATTTAACTTTTACATTTGCGGAAAATTAAGAGGGTTAGCTTTTAATTTTTAAATACAAAAAGGAGATAATATATGTTCTGGACTTTAGAATTGGCCTCACACCTTGAAGATGCACCGTGGCCTGCTACCAAAGATGAATTAATTGATTATTCCATTCGTAGCGGCGCCCCAATTGAAGTAGTAGAAAACCTTCAGGAACTGGAAGATGAAGGTGGTGAAATTTATGAAGGTCTTGAAGATATTTGGCCAGATTACCCAAGCCAGGAGGATTTCTTTTTTAATGAAGATGAATATTGAGAAAGTTACAAGCTATTAGCTACAAGCTTCAATGAATACAAGCCGTTCAAAATTTTGAGCGGTTTTTTATTGGTATTGCCACAAAGGCTCAAAGGTAGAAAGTAACACAAAGTAAATAGTTGGCAGGTTTAGTAATTCT
This sequence comes from Chitinophagales bacterium, assembly GCA_043749085.1. Taxonomy (GTDB): domain Bacteria; phylum Bacteroidota; class Bacteroidia; order Chitinophagales; family Chitinophagaceae; genus Ginsengibacter. The sequence goes on along the minus strand of JAYVEA010000364.1, from coordinate 1,198 downwards.
TTTAAAGACATCTTAAGGAGCATTCAGAAATTAAAGGTCTTAGCGATGCTTTGCAAATTAGTGCCTCCTACAAGAAATTATTTAATCTCCAGTGCAAGCAAACTATCATTCTCCAGAAAGGCTTCCAGTTCGTCGCCTACAACGCATTCGCCAACCCCGGCAGGAGTGCCTGTAAATATAAGATCCCCAATGTTTATGGAGAAATAATTGGAAATATTGGCTACAATCTTATCAAAACTAAATATCATTTCGGAGGAGTTAGCCTTTTGCACCACCTCTTTATTTTTTTGAAAAAAGAAATTGATATTTTTTTTATTGAGTGCAGGTGTGATCTCAATAAATTTTCCTACAGCAGCCGAGTTATCAAACGCTTTTGCCTTTTCCCAGGGTAAGCCCTTCTTCTTTAATTCATCCTGTATATCTCTTGCTGTAAAATCTATGCCCACAGTTATCCCGTTATAATAATTGCCTGCATGTTTTTCCTGGATGTATTTTCCGTTCTTGCTTATCCGAAGCACAAGCTCACATTCGTAATGGAGTTCGTTTGTAAATTCAGGATAGTAAAAAGGAGTATGGCTTTGAAGCAAAGCGCTTTTAGGTTTCATAAAAATTACCGGCTCATCCGGCACCTCGCTACCCATTTCCTTAGCATGATCTGCATAGTTACGCCCAATACAAAATATTTTCATACAAAAAGCTGCTTTTAGTTAGGTCCCGAGGTTTGGATAGCGAAAATATAAAAAAACAATTTAAAAAAAGAATTATCTGTAATGAGTACTTATGGGGCGGTAAAAGATAGATTATTTACAAGGCTCATCGTTTTATCAATACCTGTTGCAGCAAAGCTTTCTATCACTTCTATACATTTATCAATTTTAATTTTTACAACGGGAATCTCCTCTTTGAACCATTTACTAAGTACAAATTCAACCTGCATTCCTTTTGGAAAATTATTACCAATTCCAAAACGGAGTTTAGGATATTCATCAGTACCTAAAATATTTTGAATATCTCTTAATCCATTATGACCGGCATCGCTTCCGCTTTTTCGTAAACGAAGTTTATCCAATGGCAATGCAATATCATCTACAATTGTTAAGGAGTTTTCTATTAAAATTTTTTCTTTATTCAGCCAATATTTTACTGCTCTGCCACTAAGGTTCATATAAGTGGCTGGCTTTATACAAATAAATATTTT
>JAYVEA010000363.1:0-7677 GCA_043749085.1 Chitinophagales bacterium | reverse complement strand
AGCTAAAAAACAGGTACAGCGGATTGGGAGAAGTTTCGTACAATTTTGGAAAAACCCTTTCAGAAAACGTGTTACTGCTTCGGCACGAGAATTTTGAAGTTCATTTACTGGTTCCTAAAAAATGCATTGGCATATTTGGAAATGAATTTAAATATGTATCGCTTAATTTCTTCAGAAGGCACTTTCCTTTTTTAAATAACCAATACGATCTCTGGTACGCTGTTCACCAGGATAGCGGTTATATGTCCGGTAACTATAAAACACTGTATGTACTTACAATTAATGATCTCAATTTTATTTACGACAAAGAAAAAAATAAAATTGAGCGAAGATTAAAAAAACTTCAAAACAAAATTGACAGAGCATGCTACATTACTACTATCTCAGGTTTTACAAAAACCGATGTTGAAAGTCATCTTCAACTCAATAACACACCAGTTGATGTAATTTATTGTGGTGTTACAGATACAGGTAATACTACAACCCAAAAACCTGCTGAAGTAAATGAAGATGAAAAATTCTTTTTTCATATCTCTACCATTATGCCTAAAAAGAATATAATGGTATTGGTTGATATGATGAAGCTGATGCCGGATAAAAAATTAATTATTGCGGGAAGCTGGAATAGCGATTATGCAAAAGAAATTTTAGCACGGATCAGTAACGAGAAAATAACAAATATAATTACACTTTCAAAAGTTAGCGATAAAGAAAAGGCGTGGTTGTTTCAAAATTGTGAAGCATTTTTCTTTCCGTCATTCCAGGAAGGTTTTGGTTTACCTGTTATAGAATCCATGTATTGTGGTAAACCTGTTTTTGCCTCAACTTATACAAGTCTTCCGGAAATAGGAAGTGACAAGGCTTTTTACTGGAATAGTTTTGAACCGAAATATATGAGAGATGTTGTAGTTGAAAAAATGAGCCGGATCAGCAATGATCCTGCTTTTGCAAATGAGTTGCGTGAATACGCTGCTACTTTTACCTGGCAAAAAAACGTAACCCGGTATATCGCTTTATTTAAAGAATTACTTTCATAACATAGCTATGTGGAAACAACTGTTACAAGAAATAATTGAAGGCAATACTAAAGCTTTAGCAAGATGTATTTCCCTGGTAGAGAATGAAGCGGAAGGATATGAAGAATTATTGCAAAGCATAACAGCAAATCTATCAACAAAAGTTATTGGTATTACTGGGCCGCCGGGAGCAGGAAAAAGTACATTGACAGATGCATTGATTGGTGAATTGATCAAAGCAGACAAAAAGATCGGCGTGCTTTGCGTTGATCCCTCTTCCCCTTTTAATTTTGGTTCACTTCTCGGTGACAGAATAAGGATGAGTGAATGGTATAATAATCCAAATGTTTTTATCCGCTCACTTGCCACACGTGGTTCTCTGGGTGGTTTACATCCAAAAATAATTGAGATAACTGATGTGATGAAGGCTGCCGGTTTCGATTATATTATAATTGAAACAGTTGGAGTAGGGCAAAGTGAAGTAGAGATCGCAGGGTTGGCTGATGTTACAGTAGTTGTTTTAGTACCGGAAGGTGGTGATGTGATACAAACAATGAAGGCGGGCTTAATGGAAATAGCTGATATTTTTGTTGTAAATAAAAGTGACAGGCCGGATGCAGATACATTTATAAATAATTTAAAAATGATGCTGGCCCCTGCTTTTCACTACTCCAATACAATACCTATTATAAAAACTGTTGCTTCAGAAAAGGAAGGAATAAATGAACTGAAAGAAGAAATATTAAAATGCAAAGCAAAAGCTGGTGATGAAAAAAGATATATTATGCTTGCGGAAAAAGCGTGGCAGCTTATCCAAAATAAAAGAATGAAAAATGTAAACAAGCAACAATTAAAACAAGAGATAGAACAAAAAGAAAGTGCTGATCCACAGTTTAATCTTTACAATTACATCAGGCAATATTTTAATGAATAATCCATTTATTTCCATCTGTATTCCTACGTATAAAAATGTTGATTACCTGCAACGCCTGTTGCAATCCATATTTATACAAACATTTAAGGAATATGAAATAGTAATCACTGATAACAGTCCTGATAATTCAGTTGAGGAGTTAGTGAAAAAGTGGAGTGAACAATTGCCTATCCGTTACTATAAGAATGATCCGCCAACTAATATGGCAGAAAATTTCAACATTGTTATACAGAAAGCTGCAGGAGATTGGCTAAAAATGATGCATGACGACGATTGGTTTTCATCTCCCGACTCATTGGAAAAATTTGCTGATGCTGCTTCTACAACCTCAAAAAAATTTATTTTTTCTGCATGTAACAATATTACTTCGCCTTCCGGTAAAGAAAGAAATGAATTTCTTATTAAAGAAAAAAAAGAAATGCTGGAAGAGGATCCTTTAAACCTTTTTTATTTAAATGTAATCGGGCATCCAAGCACCGTGATGCATAAAAAAGATGATGCGGTTTTATATGATCCGCAATTTAGCTGGATGGTTGATATAGATTTTTACATTCGGTATCTTATAAAGCACCCGGGTTTTGAGTATCTTCCTGAAATGCTTATTAATATTGGCAATGACGAGAACCAGATGTCGCACAAATATCATAAGAATCCCAAAGTTGAAATACCGGAATATTTTAATTTGCTGAATAAGTATCCTGTAAAATTAACCAGGGATATATATGTTTTTCATGCCTTTTGGCTATTGGTAAGAAAGTTTAAAATTAAAAATTTTAATGAGATTCAGGATGCAGGCTATTCCGGAATAATCCCGGATGAAATATCATATATTATCAGGTGTCAAAAAAATATACCGAGAATTATTATAAAGCAAACGCCTTATTCAAACTATTTTATGAAGAAATGTTTTAATAAAATAAAGCAGGGTTTGTATAAATAAATGCAGGGATTAAAAATTTGTTTTCAATCTGGATTAATCTTATTATTCTTCCACCACCTATATCCTACCAAACCTACAATTGCAAAAGGGGTGAGCATTAAATAAATTATACCTGAATTAAACCCCTTTGCAGGCTTTTCACCCATTTGCTGGGTTGTTTTAGCACAAATAGAACACTGTGCCTCCGCAATATTAAAATTGAAAAAGGAGAAGTGAAAAAAGAAAAATAATTTGAGAAATAACTTTTTCATGAAAGGCAAAGGTATAATCAAATTCTTTTAAAAAGAGTTAACTTTCTATCCTAATATTCCAAAAATGACTGATAACCGAAGAAGTTTTCTACAAAAGGCAGGAATACTTGCAGGCGCCTTTTCACTAAACAGTTTATACAATCAATTATATGCTGCAGATATTGAATCTGCGAATAAAAAGATAAGCTCTTTATCCCCCGAAGAAGCAGCAACAGATGAAGATTACTGGACAGTTATCCAGGAGGCTTATACAGTAAATCCAAATATTATTAATCTGAATAATGGTGGTGTTAGCCCTTCACCAAAAGTTGTACAGGATGCGTTGGAAAGATACAACCGGTTATCAAACGAAGGCCCCTCATATTATATGTGGAGGATATTGGACCAGGGCCGTGAGCCTCTAAGAGAAAAACTTGCGGAGTTAGCCGGATGTGATCCAAATGAAGTTGCTATAAACCGCAATGCAACAGAAGCTTTAAACACTGTTATTTTTGGATTGAATTTAAAAGCCGGTGATGAGGTACTTGGCACTAAACAGGATTATCCAAATATGATAAACGCATGGAAACAAAGAGCAACAAGAGAAGGGATTATCTACAACCAGGTAAATTTCAATTTTCCTATTGAAGACGAAGAAGCGATAGTAAAAGTGTACGAAAAAGCAATCACACCAAAAACAAAATTGCTGCACATCACGCATATGGTTAACTGGTGCGGACAATTAATGCCGGTAAAAAAAATTGCAAAGATGGCACATGCAAAAGGCATTGAGGTTTTAGTGGATGGCGCCCATTCATTCGGGTTGATCGATTTTAAAATTCCTGATCTTGATGCTGATTATTTTGGAACCAGCCTTCATAAATTTTTGAGCGCACCAATTGGTAGCGGAATGCTTTGGATAAAAAAAGAAAAGATAAAAAATATCTGGCCACTTGTGTGTAATGATAAACCTAACAGCGATGATATAAGAAAGTTTGAAACAATTGGCACACGCAGCTTTCCCATTGAACAGGCCATTGGCGAAGCCGTTAATTTTCATAATGCTATTGGCTCAAAAAGAAAACAGGAAAGAATTCATTATTTAAAAAATTATTGGGCATCTGCAGTAAAGCAAAATTCTAAAGTAAAGATTCATACTTCTCTCAATCCAAAATATTCGTGCGCCATTTGTGGTGTATCAGTAAATGGAATGACACCTTCAGAGCTGGATACGCAATTGTTTAATAATTATAAAATTCATACTGTTGGAATTGTTTGGGAAAACATAAGTTGTGTAAGGGTAACGCCGCATGTTTATACCAAGATTAAAGATCTGGATAAATTAATAAGAGCGATCAATGAAATTGCTAATAAGAAAGCATAATGAAAAAATCCCTCGTTAGGAGGGATTTTTTATTCAATATTATTTAGTAGCATTTAAAAAATTATTAGCTCACCTCTTCCATCTGCATACTCTTCTGTTGCTTCTTCCTGTCATCTTCATTAAGAATTACTTTCCTCATACGAATGCTTTTTGGCGTTACCTCTATACACTCGTCCTGCTGAATATATTCCATGCACTCTTCCAGTGTCATCTGGATCTTAGGAGCAGCACGTGATGCATCATCGCTTCCGCTGGCACGATGGTTAGTAAGTTTTTTAGGCTCAGTAGCATTCACTATAAGATCACCGGGTTTTATATGTTCAGCTATTATCTGGCCTGCATAAACTTCTTCATTAGGGTCGATAAAAAATCTTCCCCTGTCCTGTAATTTATCAATTGAGTATGCGGTTGTTCTTTCTGTATTCTTGGAAATTAAAACGCCATTACTTCTTCCGGGAATATTTCCTTTCCATGGTTTATAATCAATGAACCTGTGCGCCATCACCGCTTCACCTGCTGTATTGGTAAGCATATTGGAACGTAGTCCTATCAAGCCTCTTGAAGGAATTTCAAATTCAAGATGTTGAATATCTCCTTTGCTTTCCATTATCGTCATTTCGCCTTTGCGTTGCGTAACAAGGTCAATAACTTTTCCGCTATATTCTGCAGGAACATCTACCACGAGATTTTCATATGGCTCACATTTCTTACCATTTATTTCTTTGGTAATTACCTGCGGCTGTCCAATTGTAATTTCAAAACCTTCACGGCGCATGGTTTCTACCAAAATACTTAAATGCAGAATACCTCTGCCATAAACCATAAAGCTATCAGCACTTCCTGTATCGGAAACTCTTAATGCAAGATTTTTTTCCAGTTCTTTTTCAAGACGATCTTTTAAATGTCTTGAGGTAACAAACTTTCCATCTTTTCCAAAGAAGGGTGAGTTATTAATGCTGAACTGCATATTCATCGTAGGCTCATCTACGCTTGTAACAGGTAATGCTTCGGGATTTTCAAAATCAGCGATTGTTTCACCAATATTGAAACCCTCAATTCCTACTACCGCACAAATATCACCTGCACTTACTTCAGTAACTTTCTTTTTTCCTAAGCCTTCAAAAATATATAATTCTTTTACCCTGCTTTTTACAACTTTACCATCCAGCTTCATTAAAGAGATCGGCTGGTTTTCTTTTATTGTTCCTCTTGCAATTCTGCCTACAGCGATCCTTCCTAAAAAAGAAGAATAATCCAAAGAAGTTATCTGCAATTGCAATGTTCCTTCACTCACATTTGGTGGTGGTACTTTTTCAAGTATTGTATCAAGTAAAGGGAATATATTATCGGTTTGTGTATTTGTAATATTCATCCAGCCATTTTTGCTGGAACCATAAATGGTTGGGAAATCAAGTTGTTCTTCTGTTGCGTCTAAATTGAAAAATAATTCAAACACTGCATCATGCACTTCATCAGGGCGACAGTTTGGCTTATCAACTTTATTTATAACAACAATCGGGTGAAGATTTAACTGTAAAGCTTTTTGCAGAACGAAACGTGTTTGTGGCATTGGTCCTTCAAAAGCATCAACCAATAATAAAACACCATCGGCCATCTTTAAAACTCTTTCCACTTCACCACCAAAATCGGCGTGACCAGGAGTATCAATAACATTTATCTTAACTCCTTTATACATCACAGAAATATTCTTACTAAAAATGGTAATGCCTCTTTCTCTTTCAAGATCGTTACTATCCATTATAAGCTCACCGGTTTCCTGGTTATCCCTGAAAATATTTGTGCTGTGCAAAATTTTATCTACCAAAGTTGTTTTGCCATGGTCTACGTGTGCAATGATGGCAATGTTCCTGATTTCCATACTAATTAAGTCTTTTTTTAAGTCTGCAAAGGTACGTTAAAACACCCGGCATTCCCGACTTAACTAGAAACGTAAAAGTTAAAAGATTAAGTATAATGGATATGTCAAAAGAGCAAAATGATATTTTGGAAAGTAATTTGATTATACTGTTATTAAAAACCGCAAATGAAAAAGACCTTTCTTCCCAATTTAAAAACCTGTATAATTTTAGACATCATAGGTTGTGTGAGTTATATCATCCCTCCTTTTGGTCCAATATGGGCAATTATTTCAGGTATCATTTTTTATTTCATGTTTGGTAAAAAATTGGGTGTGTTTGGTGGTATTTTTTCTTTCATAGAAGAACTCATTCCCGGTATAGATTTTATTCCAACTTTTACCATTGCATGGTTTATGCGGAAAAAAGAATTTGAAAAGCAAGCAACAACAAAACAACTGAAAGTTATTCAGTAATCGTTCTCCATCTCTGCAGAAAAAATAAGTAGCTTAGTGCCAAAACTATTTTATGAAGATTTTAGTGTTGCTAAGCTTTTTATTTTTCATTCAAGATATTTTTTCGCAGGATACACTTACAAGGAAAGATTTTGTAACAGGTGAAAAATTTCTTGATCTGAATTTTACAGAACCGGAAATAGATTCCATGTATTTCTCTGTAAGAAATAATGTTAGGGAAATAAAAAAGATGCATGGTTATCATCTTAGTAATGATGTGCCAATGACATTAGCACACAGTCCTGTTTTACCCGGAATGAAATTCAACACCAAACAACTTCCGGTAAAATGGAACTACCCAAACCTCAATGTACCCAAAAATAAAAATGAGCTTGCTTTTTATTCTATACTTCAACTTGCTTCTCTTATAAAAAATAAAAAAATTACTTCTGTTGAATTAACACGATTCTTTATTAACCGGCTAAAGAAATATGGTGATACACTTCAATGTGTAATTTCTCTTACTGAAGATATTGCAATGCAGCAGGCCGTACAGGCTGATAAAGAAATTGCTGCAGGAAAATACCGCGGAGCATTACATGGAATTCCTTATGGATTAAAAGATCTGTTTGCAGTTAAAGGAACAAAAACAACATGGGGCGCCGCACCTTATAAAGATCAAACGATTGATGAAGATGCCTATGTATATACAAAGTTGAAAGAGGCAGGCGCAGTATTGGTTGCAAAATTTACATTAGGCGCTTTGGCAATGGGAGATTATTGGTACGGCGGCAGAACAAAAAATCCGTGGAATACAAAATTCGGATCGAGTGGATCTTCTGCAGGCTCAACAGCAGCAACA
>JAYVEA010000362.1:0-21231 GCA_043749085.1 Chitinophagales bacterium | reverse complement strand
AACAGGCAGCGGGCAGGCTGCACAATTCCTGGCATTGAATAATATTTTACAAACAGGCGATAATTTCGTTTCTACCACCTACCTGTATGGCGGTACACACAATCAATTTAAAGTTGCTTTTAAGCGGCTCGGCGTAGAAGCAAGATTTGCTGATGGCGATGATGCGGAAAGTTTTGTAAAACACATTGATAAAAATACAAAGGCTATCTATTTAGAAACAATTGGTAACCCACGCTTAAATATTCCTGATTTTAAAAAGTTCGCTGACCTTGCCAAAGAATATGATCTGCCTTTAATTGTTGACAATACATTTGGCACGGCAGGTTATTTGTTTCGTCCATTGGAGCATGGGGCAAATATTGTTGTTGAATCAGCAACCAAATGGATCGGCGGGCATGGTACTACCATTGGCGGTGTTATTGTTGATGGTGGAAATTATAACTGGGGCAATGGAAAATTTCCTCAATTTACTGAACCATCCGAAGGCTATCATGGATTAAAATTCTGGGATGTTTTTGGAGAAGGTAATCCTCTGGGTTTACCAAATATTGCATTTATTATTCGTGCAAGAGTAGAAGGCTTAAGAGATTTTGGCTCATCGCAAAGTCCGTTCAATTCATTTTTATTATTACAGGGATTGGAAACATTGTCGCTTCGTGTGCAGCGCACAGTGGATAATGCACAGGAACTTGCTGAATGGTTAGAGAAACATGACCTTGTAGAATTTGTTGAATACCCCGGTTTAAAAAGCAGCCCTTATCATAAACTGGCTAAGCAATATCTTACCAATGGCTTTGGCGGCATACTTAACTTTGGCGTTAAGGGTGGTAAAGAAAATGCAAGTAAGTTTATCGATTCATTAAAACTGGTTAGCCATCTTGCAAACGTAGGTGATGCAAAAACATTGGCGATTCATCCTGCTTCTACAACACATGAACAATTAAGTGCGGATGAACAGGTTGCTGCGGGGGTACAGCCCAACCAGGTGCGTATAAGCGTGGGGATAGAACATATTGAAGATATAAAAGCAGACCTTGAACAGGCTTTTGAAAAAGTTTTTGCAAAAGATCTGGTATAAAAAGATTTGGTTGCCGGCACACGTTTTTCATAGCAGCATCGTTGTGTCACTCACTTCATCTATTAATTAGAAATTGAACAAATAAAATTTGGCGTACAACATATTTAAATCAGATAAACCATTTACACTCGAGTCGGGAAGTACTCTCCCCGGCTTTCATCTTGCCTATACAACACATGGAAATTTAAATGCAACAAAAGATAATGTTGTGTGGATCTTCCATGCACTTACTGCAAACAGCGATGCAACAGAATGGTGGCACGGATTAGTGGGTAAAGGAAATCTTTTTGATCCTGCAAATTATTTTATTGTTTGTGTAAACATGCCGGGTAGTTGCTACGGAAGTATTGGACCGCTTGATGTGAACCCGGAAACTAATCAATCATATTATCATGATTTTCCTTTTTTTACAACAAGAGATATGGTAAGAACTTACCAACAATTGCGGAAATCTTTAGGGATCGATAAAATTCATGTTGGTATTGGTGGTTCAATGGGCGGGCAACAATTATTGGAATGGGCAGTTGAAGAGCCCGATCTGTTTAAATTTATTTTTCCTGTTGCAACCAATGCAGTTCATTCAGCATGGGGTATTGCATTTAATGAATCCCAAAGATTATGTATTGAATGTGATACAAGCTGGAAAGAAAAGAAGGATAGAGCAGGTATAGAAGGTATGAAAGTAGCAAGAGGCATAGCACTTATTTCATATCGGAACTATATTACTTACAATGCCAGCCAGGCAGAAGATGGAAATGAAAAGATCGAGAACTTTAAAACTTCATCATACCAGCGTTACCAGGGAGAAAAATTAGCTAAACGCTTCAATGCATTCAGCTATTATTTTCTCAGCAAAGGTATGGACTCTCATAATCTTGGGCGTGGCAGGGAGAGTATAGAAAAGGCTTTGCAGCAAATAAAAGCAAAAACATTAACTATCGGGATTACAACTGATATTCTCTTCCCCGTATCAGAACAACAATTTATTGCAGATAATATTCCCGGCGCACACGTTAAAACTATTCATTCAAACTATGGGCATGATGGTTTCCTGTTAGAGTTTGAACAAATAGAAAAGATTATCAGCGATTTTCTTAGCAAACAAACAATGGCAAATTATAATTTTGAAATTTCAAAGTAATGACAGCACATAAAAAATTAACGATAGGTTTATTTGGATTTGGCGTAGTAGGTGAGGGGTTATATAAGATATTACAAAAAACAGAATCACTTAATGCCACTATAAAAAAAGTATGTATTAAGAATCCAAATAAAAAAAGAAATGCACCACCAGAATTATTTACTACAGAAAAGGATGAACTACTTAATGATAAAGAAATAAATGTAATTGTAGAAGTAATTGATGATGCCGATGCAGCCTTTGAAATAGTTTCAACAGCAATAAAAAATGGCAAGGCAACTGTAAGCGCCAGTAAAAAAATGATAGCGGAGCATTTGCCGGAATTACTTTCTCTTCAGCAAAAATATGATGTTCCTTTTTTATATGAAGCAGCTGCGTGCGCTTCTATCCCCGTTATACGCAATCTTGAGGAATATTATGATAATGATCTCCTGCATTCTATCAAAGGAATTGTGAATGGATCTACTAATTTTATCCTGACAAAAATTTTTGATGATTATCTCACATTTAAAAATGCATTATTGCAGGCACAGCAGCTTGGCTTTGCAGAAAGCAATCCTGTACTTGATGTAGAAGGTTTTGATGCTGTAAATAAATGGAGTATTATATTGGCACATGCATATGGAATCGTAATTCATCCCAACAATATTGTTTTCACCGGCATACAAAATATCCAGTTAAGTGATGCAGTAGTAGCTAAAGAAAAACACTATGGAATAAAGCTGGTTGCACAGGCGCAAAAAAAGTCCAATGGCAAAGTAGCTGCATTTGTTTTACCGCAATTCGTATCGCAGGATGACCATCTTGCTTTTGTAAAAAATGAATATAATGGTGTGGTAATAGAAAGTGGTTTTGCTGATAAACAATTTTTTTATGGTAAAGGTGCCGGAAGCTTTCCAACAGCATCCGCTGTACTGAGCGATATTTCAGCATTGCGGTATGATTATAAATACGAGTACAAAAAATTATCGCATCATACACCACACGAATTAACCCATGATTTTTTTGTAAAATTCTATATAAGCTTTGATGACTGGAAAGATATTCCTAAAGATGATTTTGAAAGCATCTTAGAATGGCATGCTGACCAGGAAAGAAAATATCTTATTGGAATTATTCATTTTGCAAAGTTGAAAGAGAATGACTGGTGGAAGCAAAATAATGTTTCACTAATTCTTACTCCTGATCCAATAATTGAATCAATGGAGATCAGGGATCTTAAAAAAAGAAGTTTGGAACTGGCAGGGATTTTTTAACAGCAACTAAAACTTTAAATACAATTTCATATCAATTTATCCGGCGTAATAGGAAGCTCCCTAATTCTTCTACCTGTTGCATGAAATACGGCATTGGCAACAGCCGAAGCAAACCCAACCATTGTTACTTCACCTATCCCTTTTGTTCCAATAGGATTCACGATCGGGTCAGGCTTATTTACAAATAGTACTTCAATATGTGGTACATCAGCATGCACGGGTACATGATAATCCGCAAAATTATTATTCACCCACCTACCATAACGATGATCAATTATTCCTTCTTCCATTAACGCCATCCCGATCCCGCTTACTACACCCCCAATCACCTGGCTTCTGGCAGTATTTTCACTCACGATTTTTCCCCCGTCTACAACAGATACAATTTTACTGAAACGAATAACCCCGGTAGCAGGATGTACCAATACTTTTACAAAATGAGCTGCATAGGCATAAGTAGAATACTTGTCGTTGTTAACCCGTTGAGAGTCTTCCAAAAGTTCAATTTGCTTTACCCCTGCATATTCTAAAAGTTGTCCGTAAGCTAATTTTTTGTCAGGTTCTTCTGAGAGAATAATGAATCCATTTTCAAATTTAAAATTCTTAAGGTCGGCTGTATGAATTTTTTCGGTATGAAAAAAAGAAGTCTGTTTTGCAACATCTACCAGCTTCTTTCTCCAGCTATCCGAAGCATCGCTAACAGCAGATCCCAATGCGGATGTTGTTTGTGAACCATATTGGCCCGGGCCAGGAGGAAGATCAGAATCTCCCATCTCAAATTTTATTTTACCTGCAGGAATTCCAAATGTTTCAGATGCAAGTTTAATCATTGCAGTTGAAGTACCCGGCCCCATGTCCGTTACCCCGCTTTGCAATATCAACGTACCATCAGCTAAAAATTTTACACCCAGTTTCGCTGCACCTCTGCCTGAACCAAAAACACCGGTTCCCATTCCATAACCTACCTGCCATTCACCTTCTTTCATGGAGGCTGTTTGCAGATTACGATCTTTCCATCCAATAGCCTCGGATCCCAGTTGATAGGCTTCTCTCAAAAATTTACTTGAATGCGGCCGGTTACGTTCTGGATCTGTTTCTGAATAATTGAGCAAACGGAATGTAAGCGGATCCATATTCAAAGCATTTGCCATTTCATCTATGGCACATTCCAATGCATACATTCCTGTTGTTTCACCAGGGCCACGCATGTACGTAGGCAGACTAAGATCAAGAGGATAAACCTTGTAGCGGGTAGTTACATTTGGACATGCGTATAAAGACCGGGAAGTACTTACAATACCTTCTCTGAATTCAGCATAAGAGGCCGTCATCGCATCCGCTTCATGGGTAATGCCAAAAAGTTTTCCATCTTTTGAAGCACCCATTCCTATTTTTTGAATTGCTTTGGGGCGGTACCCAACCATCATGAACATTTGGTCCCTCGTTAATGAAAGTTTAACTGGTCTTTGTAATTGTTTAGCTGCGATCACGGCGGCTATTGAATGTGGCCATGTACTACCTGCACTTCCAAATGCACCTCCAACATATTTCGTGATAACGTGAACATTATTTGCGGGGATCCCAAATATTCTTGCAATGCTTCCCTGTGTTCCATATAATGTTTGTGTTTTTTCATACACCGTTACTTTATCCGGTCCTTCCCACACCACAGTGATTCCATGCATCTCCATGGGAAGATGCACTTCATATGGAATTTCATATTCCGCTTCTATTTTCACCGGTGCATTCTTCCATGCATCTGTCTCTCCACGTACATAGTCTTTATAAGAATTTCCTTGAAGGGGCTTTGCATTTTTTATTTCTTCACGGAGGTCTGTATGATGCTCTTCTTTTTGGTATTGTGCTTTCACCAATGATGCTGCATATACAGCTCTTTCAAATGTATCTGCAACCACAATGGCAATCGGTTGGCCATTAAAACGAACAAAATTATTTTCAAATGGCTTAAATCCTTTACGAATTGAAGTCAGCGTATCTGCATCTTTCGTAGGTTCGTAACCCGGTAGCTTTGGAATATTAAGATGACTGATAACACCAAGCACACCGGGAGCCCTTTCTGCACTTTTCGTATCCAACGCAGTGATAGTACCTTTCGTGACAGTGCTTCCCACCATTACCCCATGCGCAAGATTCGGAAAATTATATTCCGCCGAAAATTGCGCCGTACCAGTAACCTTTGCTCTGGCATCAACCCTGTCAAGTTCTTCCGGATAAAATCCCATACATATTATTTTATGATATTCCTGAAACTGTTTTTAATGTTTGTACAATTGTATTGGGTGAAAGCTTTAATTTAAAATTGTTATACCCATATCCTTTTGCATCCTTCATTGCAATGGCTGCTGCCTGTTTAAAATTTTCAACCGATGCGGTTTTTCCTTTTAAGAAATTTTCTACTGCAGTTAACCTCCATGGCTTATGTGCTACACCACCCATTGCAAGTCTTGCGTTTGCAATTATATTTCCTTTCATATCCAACGCTGCCGCCACTGAAACCAATGCAAAGGCATATGAAGTTCTGTCACGGATTTTTACATACAAAGAATTTTTTACGAACGCATCATTGTCAGGAATTTGAATAGCAATTATCATTTCACCTCTTTGCAGGTTGTTATCTTTTTCAGGAGTTGCTCCGGGCAAACGATGAAAATCTGCGAAAGGAATTCTTCTTTGACCCTTAGGCCCGGCAATTAATACAAATGCATCCAGTGCAACAAGTGCAATACACATATCGCTTGGATGAACAGCAATGCATTTATCCGAAGCGCCGAAAATTGCATGCATGCGGTTGTATCCCTGTAATGCTCCGCATCCGCTTCCCGGTTGTCTTTTGTTGCAAGGCATTGTAAGATCATAAAAGTAAGAACATCTTGTACGCTGCATCATATTGCCGCCAACAGTTGCCATGTTACGCAATTGCGGTGATGCACCCGCTTTTAATGCTTGCGCAAGCAATGGAATTTTTTTATTTACCAGTTCATGTTCTGCTACATCGCTGTTAAGCGCCAATGCACCAATCCCAATAAAACCATTTCCCTGCTCAATATATTTTAATGGAACACCGGTAATATCAATTAATTTCTCCGGAGCGGTCACGCCTCTTTTCATCAGGTCAACAAGGTTGGTTCCTCCTGCAATAAATTGCGAAGTGGCATCTTTGTTCATTGCATCAATTGCAGCTTTTTGGGTAGAAGGTTTTACATAATCGAAGTTCATCATATGGTACCTCCTTTTTGTTTTACTTCCATGATTGCATCTACCATGTTTGGATAAGCGCCGCAGCGGCAAATGTTACCACTCATATATTGCCGGATTTCATCTTCATTATTTGCATGTCCTTCACGAACGCAGGCGATGGCAGACATGATCTGTCCCGGTGTACAATAGCCACACTGCATTCCTTCATGCTTAATGAAAGCCTGCTGTATTGGATGGAGCTCATCTCCCTTTGCCAATCCTTCTATCGTTGTAACTTTTTTACCATCCTGCATTATTGCAAGACTCATACATGATAAAACTCTTTTACCATTTACATGAACAGTGCAGGCGCCGCATTGTCCATAATCGCAACCTTTTTTAGTACCCGTTAAATGTAATTGTTCACGCAGAAGATCAAGAAGTGTTACTCTTGGCTCAACAGAGAGTTGATGCTGTATTCCATTCACTTCAATTTTCAATGACTGCTGTTCAAAAAGCGCTGAAGTTTTTTCATCTAAATTATTTCCTGCTGCTTCAATTAAAGAAGGTGGTGCTAATGCAATAGCAGTGAGCACAGCTGATTGCTTAAAAAATTTTCTCCGGGCATGATGCAGGAATTCTTTCTCATCTAGGCAATGATTATCCTGGGACATTTATTTTAGATTATTGAAAGATCAAATTACGGATTTATTAATTACAAAAAATAAAAAAGCCCTGGCAGTTAATGCTGTCAGGGCTATAAATTAAATGTTGTACCCGGGATGGGAGTTGAACCCACACGACCATTGCTGATCACAGGATTTTAAGTCCTGCGTGTCTACCAGTTCCACCACCCGGGTAAACACTAAAAAAATTCCCGCCTTTAGCGGGACGTGAGCGGAAGACCGGGCTCGAACCGGCCACCCCGACCTTGGCAAGGTCGTGCTCTACCAAATGAGCTACTTCCGCAAAAAATATAAGAACTTTTAACATGTTTAACTTAGCTTCTACAGGTATGAGAACACTTGTAAAGAAGTAAAAAACGGACGGCAAAAATAGCCATTGCCAGCTATTTATGCAAAATTATTTGTACTTGGGATTAAACAATGTATTATCAGGAACAGTTACGTCTGGCTTGCCTTTATAATGGTGTACATATAAGCCATAACAGCCACCCGTAAGAAATGCCACAAATAGAAATACCTGGCAATAAAATAAAAATCTTGAGGATGAAACCCAATTATGGGCAAAATCTTTATGGGTATTATCTAAAACTTCTTCTTGTTCCATGCTTTAAATTTTGCAGTGCAAAAATAACAGATTGATATTAAATATTATCTTTTGTTGTAACTATTTCTGAAAATGTTTTTTTGTTGTTTACAAAATATTGCCAGATGACCAACCCTTTATAAACGCCATACAGCTTTACCTTTCTCTTTCTATTTATGTTTTTACTTTTTGTAAAAAGCAGCCATCCTAAATAACGAAAATGCGCCTTAAAAACAGCGATGAATGGGCTGCCATTACCTTGCAATAATGCTTTGAAAGCAAAAATTTTATTCAATCCAATTCTAAAAGGTATTTTCCATATTGCCTGCCCAACGGGTAAATTCTTTGTTAGCATGATAAGATTATTCCGGAAGTTCAAATAAACTTTTCTCTTGTCACCCACAGGCAAAGTGCCTCCGCCTATATGATAAACCACTGACTGTGGCTGCACAAATATTTTGTACCCTCCAAGTTGTAATCGCCAGCAAAGATCTATCTCTTCCTGGTGGGCAAAAAAGTATTCATCAAATCCTCCTGATGAATGAAAAGCTTCAGCCCTCACAAATAAACAAGCTCCCGTTGCCCAAAAAATTTGTTGTGTGTTATCGTATTGACCATTATCGGTTTCGCAAACATCAAACACTCTGCCTCTTGCAAATGGATAGCCATAACTATCTATCCATCCTCCACATGCACCAGCATATTCAAAACTTTTTTTATCTGAATAGCTTAACACTTTGGGCTGGCATGCAGCAATCAATGTGTCTGATTCCATGAGTGCTATTATAGGTTCTATCCAATTCCCTGTAACCTCTACATCGCTATTCAATAAAACGTAATAATCTGCAGTTACTAATTTCAAAGCATCATTATATCCTTTTGCGAAACCTTTATTTATATCATTTATTATTAATTGTACCTGCGGATAAAATTCTTTAAGAAATGGGGTCGACTCATCAGTTGAGCCATTATCTGCAACTACAACAAAATAATTTTCATATGTTGAAGAAAATATGAACGGAAGAAATTTTTCAAGTAATTGTTTCCCGTTCCAGTTAAGAATAACAATAGCTACTGATGGCGAAGATGGCACTCCTTGTATTTTAGTAATAATACTACAAACATAAAAGATTTAGATTTTACCTGCCCGCCGATAAAAATATATTTTGTTTTGGTCAGGCGGGGAATTAGATTTGACGAATAACAACTTTGATGATCCGTCAATTATTTAACTGGAGAACCGGCATTGCCCTGATAGCTGTTGCAATAGTAACAGGAACCGTTTTTTATTCTAATTTTCTTGCAAAAAAAATTGCTACCGAAGAAAGAAGAAAAGTGAATGTATGGGTACAGGCATTAAAAACCAGGGCTGCTACACAGGAGCCTTCTGCATTGGATCTCACTAATGTTATCACTTCAGAAAATACTGACATACCAATTGTTGAAACAGATGAAAATGATACTCCGCTTGGTGGAGGGCTTAACCTTGACACACTAAAAATAAAATCTGATACTACTTATCTAACGGGAAAAGTAGCTGAGTTTAAGAAAAAACATGAACCCCTGGTAGTAGAGATCAGTAAAGATCCCCCTATTGTCAATAAATATTATTATGGTGATTCGGCATTACTAAAAGAGGTAAGATATTATCCGCTTGTACAACTTTTAATTGTTGCGCTGTTTATTTTTATAATTCTCTATAGTATTTCTGTTAGAAATAAATCTACTCAAAACCAGGTATGGGCTGGCATGGCAAAGGAAACGGCTCACCAGTTAGGCACTCCGCTTTCTTCCTTACAGGGCTGGGTTGAAATGCTGAAAGAGAAAGAAACCGATGCTACCATTACATCGGAAATGGAAAAAGATGTTGACCGGTTAAAACTGATAAGTGACCGCTTTGGAAAGATAGGAAGCCTGCCGAAACTGGAAGAAAAAAATATTGTAGAGCAAATCAAAAATATGGTTGCATACATTAAAAGAAGAGCAACTGATAAAGTAAATTTCACAATAAACGCCCCGGTCAATGAAGTTATAATTGCAAAAATTTCAGGCCCCCTGTTTGATTGGGTAATAGAAAATCTTTTAAAGAATGCCCTGGATGCTATGGAAGGCAAAGGTTCTATAAACATCAAAATAAAAAGAGATGCCGGTGAAATAATTATTGATATCACTGATACAGGCAAAGGCATCAGTAAGAAAAATATGAATAAAGTTTTTAAGCCCGGCTTTACTACAAAAAAACGCGGATGGGGATTGGGGCTGTCACTTTCTAAAAGAATTATTGAGCAATATCATAAAGGTCATTTGATTGTAAAACATTCTGAACCCGGAAAGGGCACCACATTCAGAATTGTATTGAAGGCTTGAAAACCTTATCTGCAAAACAATTATTTTTGTGAACTTAATGCCCAGGTGGCGAAATTGGTAGACGCACTACCTTGAGGTGGTAGCGCTGGAAACGGCGTGCTGGTTCGAATCCAGTCTTGGGCACTTATTTATAATTAAAAACATTGATAGCATTGACTTTCAAGGTTTTTTTATTTTTCAGGGGATGTCACAGGGGAGGTATTGTTTAACTATTTCCAGTAATTTTATTTATTTCCAAACATAATAGTTTGATATCAGCAATTTCTTTTCTTGTATCTACCGGAGCACCAACTATTCTTTCGGAGAAAATATCTAAACAAAAGCATAGTTCTGGTATTACTTTTTCTCCTTCTTTTACAACCTCATTCATAAGATATTTATACAATAAGGTAGATACATATTTAGACTGATTAACATCAAACGGCTTGCTTTTGCAAAGATGTAATTTAATAGCTCCATATACATTAACATCACCTATTCTGCCTTTGATTATAATATCTGGAGCAATTTTTATTTCTACTCCATATATTGAAAGACTTTTTTGGTCTATTTTAATTAATTGGTAATTAATTGTACCTAACATTTTTGGGAGCGATAAGTATTTTAATTTATTCAGAGCCTCAATAGAAACCTTTTTGTCAATTACCTGTCTTTTAGAATTGGTTATTTTACTTTCAAGTTTGTTTATCCCATTTAATAAGGGCGTCTTATCATTGACATCTTTAAAGTATTCTTTAATTGATCCCTTAGCCGATTGATACCAAGGAATTAATAATTTGTTGGGAGTAATTTGTTGATCAAGGATTCTCTTTTTCCCTTTTGGAGTGGCTTTTGAAAATTCAGCAAGTTGGTTTAAAGATATTAGAGATTTTCTCATAGCTTTTAGTTTAATTTACTTTTAGTATTTTTAGCAAAAATTTTGCCAATATTTTTAGTATGCAATTTTGGCAGCAAATGGAAAGAACAAAAAAACAGTTTACACATTCAGTGAGTAACTATATTTTTTTTTAAAAAATAAAAAATGATATTTGTAAATCCTAAATAATTTAGCAATGGGTTGGGAGGATTATATACCAGAAGATATAAGTCAACTTTACGAGGTTTACGATTATCATCATGCAGCTGCGATTTTAGCAAAAGAGTTTCCAAATGAATTTGCAAGTCTATGTAATGCACTAAGAAATTTTAGTTTTAGTACTTTAGATATTACTGTGGGTGGCGGAAATGAAAGTAGAATTCCTAAAATCTTTTCAGATCTATTACGTCCTGTCTGGTCTGAAAGACAAATGGTTGCAGAAGTAATAATAGATGGCGTTTCAGAATCTTTTCATACTCATAAGGTAGATTATATTAATGGCAGAGTAGCTTTTGATTTAGAATGGAACAGTAAAGATCAAACTTTCGATAGGGATTTGTATGCTTTTAAGACATTTTTTGATTATAACAAAATAAGCGTAGCAGTTTTAGTTACAAGAAGCCAATCTTTAAATCCATTATTTGCACAGCTTGGGATTATGCCAAAATATGGAGCAAGTACAACCCATATGGGGAAACTGTTGCCTAGATTGAATGGTGGTCGGAGTGGTGGTTGTCCTGTTTTAGTTTTTGGAATTACACCTAATTTATACGAACAATAAAAACTTAACTATGTTACAATTAAATGCAGCTGAAGAATTTCTAAAATTTATAGATCAAAGGAAGTTCTCAACTATTGTTGCTGATCCACCTTGGCAATTTCAGAATAGAACAGGTAAAGTTGCGCCGGAGCATAAGAGATTATCAAGGTATTCTACTTTGTCTTTGCGAGAAATTAAAGAGATTCCCGTGCAAGTAGCTGCAGAAGAAACAGCGCATTTATATCTATGGGTACCTAATGCATTATTACCTGAAGGATTAGAAGTTATGAAAGCATGGGGTTTTAATTATAAATCAAATATTATTTGGTATAAGATTCGAAAAGATGGGGGGCCTGATGGCAGGGGAGTTGGGTTCTATTTTCGGAATGTAACGGAAGTACTTTTGTTTGGGACAAGAGGCCCTAAAGCAAGAACTTTGCAAAGGGGCAGATCACAACCAAATATGATCTCCACAAGAAAAAGAGAACATAGTAGAAAACCTGATGAACAATATGAAATATTTGAAAGTTGTAGTTGGGGACCTTATTTAGAAATGTTTTCTAGAGGAAAAAGAAATGGTTGGACTTGTTGGGGTAATCAAACAGAAGAATATTTTCCAAGTTGGGAAACGTATAAAAATCATTCTCAAAATCAAAATTTATTATTAGAAGATGTTAAAGTGATTGACATAAAGTCTTCATTGAAAAAAGCTAAATAATATTAACCTAATAGTTATCAAAATAAGGGGCTATTTGAGCCCCTTTAATGTTTAGAATATTCGAAAGAAAAACTAATACTTGTTTCATTACATTTTTGACATTGAAAGAATTTAAGACAAGTATCATTTATTTCTCGAACTACTTCTTTCATTTCTTCCGGCAGCTCCTCAAAATTTAATTTTATTCTTTGAGAAAAACATTTTTTACAAGTTCCTTGTAATTGGTTTAATTGATTTTTCACATTTATTGGTTTTTTAATTTAAGAATTCCAGATGGCTTTATTTTTTTCATCCAAACGTGAGTAAAAATTCATTGTTCTTTGGTTAAGCGGTATTAAATCAACCCTATAATATTCTTCAACATAGGTTTTGATTTTCCCGCCTAATAAATCAGCTTTCTCCATTCTTCTAAAGTGTTCTAAAAATTCATTATCAGTAAAGAAATCAGTATAAAGCCTGGATATTTTTTTAGAGCAGTTCCATACCTGGCAATTGAATTGCCCTGAGTTTTTAGTAACGTATTTTGTAAGATAACTAACTATCCCTTTTATATTGTTTGCATGTATTCCTTTAACATCAAAAGCGGACGATGGATTAAAATTTTCATCTCTCGGAATTATGCCATGTTTAGCCTGTAGATCAATCCAATATTTCCACCATTTTTCAATCTTCCAATGTTTATTAGTGATAAGATGAAAATGAATATTATCAACAAAAACCTTATTCTTTGTTTGCCTTTCGGCAACCCATAGATATTGAAAATCTTTACTAAGCTTAATTACATTTTCAAGAAAAGCAGAAAGAATTTTTACAGCCAGTTTATCTTCAACTTGATTTGTAAAAGTCAGAGTAACAAAGCTTAGTTTTTTATGAAGTTGAGCAAACGCAAAAATTTTCTTTCTAATTTTGGATTTAGTTCTATTAGACATTGACCGAAGCTTTGGAACTTTTTCAACAGATATTTCTTCGCTTTCGCTCTGCTCCATAATTATTTCATCATTCTCAACTTCATCAAGAAGTATCTTTTCGCTTTCATCTATTTCCTTCTTTTTTGGTATTGGTTTACGCTCCAGAGATGACCCAACAAGTTTATCAATCATATCAAGAGTACTGAATTTTGGAGACAGAGTTAAGCCAATACCGAAACTATTTTTTACTATTCTCATAGGATATTTTTTGAATACTACTTTCGGAATCGTTGCAGTATTATTAAAACCATATTAAAGGTTAATAAAGGTTTTATTAAAGGTTAAAAAAAAATTAAAGGAATGAAGGGATAGGATTGCCATTATAAAAGCGTTTTAGATATTTGCGAGTACGTCTATCATAAACATTCATGTAAAGCCAAGCCGAATGTTTTTCATCCAAGAACTTTGCGAACTCATTTAGCTTGTGTGCATATTCCCATTTTTTGGGAGTTGTATTATCAAAAAATACCACTACGGAATAATCATTTTTATGCTCCATGATATACTCCTTTTTTGTATTTGTAAGCAGTTACTTTGCAAAAAGCCTGTTCAACCTCATCGGATTTATACAAGACCCTGTTACCCATTTTATAGGCTATAAGGCGACCTTCTTTAGTCCATTCGTTTAATGTCGGTAATGAAATTTTAAGAAGTGAAGCAACTTCTTGACGTGAGATAAACTTAGATTGGTTTTGTTCTGTGGATTGTTGTGGCTTTCCAACTCTTTCATCTATTAACTGTCCAATCTTTTCTAACAGTTCATTCAGATGGATACCATAAAGTGTAATTTCCGTCATGATCTAATTTTTAAATTCATGACGTAAAAAGACACTAAGCCTGAAAGAGCGGCAAGTTTGTGGTAACCACAATTTTATTATTACTTAGTAAAATCTAATTTTTTAATATCTTCTTTTACCTTCTCCAATGGTTCGAAATACCCAATTTTATCAAATAAATCATGGACATATTTTAAATTATTTTTAGTTAATAATTCTGATTCTTTTCCTCCAATATTAGACAAAGCTTTTCTTAAATTCTCGGGGTTATCAATTTTAAAAATAGATGCCAATAAAATAGATTTCTCTATATTAGTTTTCAAATTTATTTGATCTAAAAAACCTAAATAATGAAAAATAAGCAATTGAATTGACATAGTAATTTCAACTGACTTTGTAGATTTTGGCTTTGATTTTTGATTTTTAATTAATTCAATTTCTTCTTTTAAATCCTTTAATCCTTGTTCAGCCTGCTGCTCTTTCAAATATTCTTTGGGCTTTATTTTGAAACTATAATTTTTCATAATGCTATTTAAAGAATGGATGATTAATTAATTTGTTTGCATTTTCTTCCTGACTAATACGAATATATTTCATAAATGATTTTTCAGTTCGATGACCTGTAATTTTCATTATTGAAATTGTCGGAACATCCATTAAAAAAGCATTAGTAGCAAATGATCTACGAGCTGTATGTGTAGTTATTAATTCAGATTTTTTAAACAAATTATTTTCAGTTTTTCCTCCTCTTGTAATCGCAATTTTTACAGTATTATTAATTTCTGCGAGTTCGCCTATTTCTTTTAAATATTGATTCATTTTTTGATTGCTAATGACACCGGGTAAATGTCCTTTGTACTTTGTAATAATCTTTTTTACAATTGGATGCAGAGGAATAATGACAAGTTCAGAGGTCTTTTCAGTTCTTATTTTAATTTGCGTACCATCATTAATAATATTTTCCGGTTTTACCTGTATCAAATCTGAAAATCTTAATCCAGTATAACAGGCTACCACAAATAAATCTCTTACTTTTTCAAGCCTATGATACATACCTGTCAATTTCATTTCATAAATAGTAGCCAGTTCTTTTTGTGTTAAATATATTTTGTCTACTTGTTCTTCAACAACCTTAAATTTTTTATTTCTGTATTCCAGATTTTTAGTAAGATTTCTATCTACTGCTTCATTCATAAATATTTTTACATTTTTTATAAAGCCTGCAATAGTGTTTTTAGTATATCCTTCTTTTGTCAGGAAATTTATAAAGCTGTGATAAAATTCTAAATCTATAGTATCAAAATCTACTTCCTTTTTTGTACTGGTTCTATATTCTAATAACTTTCTTAAAGTTTGCTTCCATTGGTTTAGTGTGTTCCTCTTTTTACTGGATTCATTGACTAAATCCGCAATAAATTTTAGAAATGTGGTTTTTTGTGCATATTCTTCTTTAAATAAAGACTTATCCAATATATCCTTCAATTTATAAGGGGTCGGGGCTTTATTAGAAGCTATCAAATCTCGATAACCATCTTTTGCAGCATTGGCGAGATCATCAAGAGTTTTATTTAATGAAGCATAAGTAGAAAACGCTTTAGTCTGTTTAGCCCGCTGTTTTTGAATGTTCCAGAATTTTGGTTTAATTTTCTCCCCTGTAGAATATTTTAAATGCTGATTATTAAAATAGTAAAACAAGTAAATTAAAGTAGGGTCTTTACTGGTAGGTTCTTTTAGTACAAATGTGGCATCAGGCATTTTTAATGTTTTACCAAATATATGCTTAAAAAAGTTGCAGGGGAGGTTAAGGGGGAGGTTTCGTTTTAACTTTACTTAATTTTGCTTAATTCTCTGGAATGGCTACAGGGGCTTGAAACACAGGACTGTAGAGAGACGCAGGACAGGGAAGTTAAATTGAAAAAAATCATTTTTGCTCCAGTCTTGGGCACAAACTCTCCCTCAGCAATGGGGGTTTTTTATTTGAACTTAAAAAATCTTATTTTACTGTTATAAAAATAATTCATGAATACTAATATACAATGCCCCAGTTGCGGACATTCATTTGCATTGGGGGAAGCGGAAGCCGAAGAATACAAAAAAGAACTGCGAAAAGAAATGCAGAATTATAAAGAGAAAAAAGATGCAGAAATAAAAAAACGGGAAGAAGAATTTGAAAAAGAAAAAATCTTGATACAATCTGCAGAACAAAAAAAAGTTCGTGAAGAGATGCAGGTTAAATTGAATTCACTCGAAGAAGACGGACGCAGAAAAACACAGCAGCTCCACGATTTACAAAAAAAAGAGCTTGACCTGCTAAGAGAGCGAAATGAATTAGAACAAAAAGCAAAAAATATTGAGTTAGAAATAGAAAAAAGATTACTGGAAGACAGGAAAAAAATGGAACAGGATATTACTTCAAGAGAGAAAGAATTCTCTAACCTGCGTTTGAAGGAAAAAGATATACAAATGGAAAGTATGAGGAAAACAATTGATGACCTGAAACGCAAGAGTGAACAAGGCTCTATGCAAACTCAGGGAGAAGCACAGGAACTTGTTTTAGAAGATAAGTTAAGAGAGTATTTCCCTTTTGATACTGTTGTAGAAGTAGGTAAGGGCGTTGAAGGCGCTGACTGCATTTTAATTGTAAGAAACAATACAGGTACAGAGTGCGGTAAAATTATTTTTGAAAGCAAACGTACCAAAGGATGGAATAATATATGGATTGATAAATTAAAAAATGATATGCGGAACAAACAGGCCAACCTTGCCATTTTGGTAACACAGGCTTTCCCAAAGGGAATGGATTGTTTTGGCGAACGGGATGGTGTTTGGTTATGTACATTTAAAGAACTGTTTGGAATGTCGTCAGCATTACGCAATGCAATCATAACAATTGCCGAATCGAAAAAATCTGAAGAGAACAAAGGAGAAAAAATGCAGATGCTTTATAACTATCTAACAGGTTTAGAATTTCGTCAACAGATAGAAGCAATTGTGGAAGGATTTATTTCAATAAAAAATTCTATTTCAAAAGAACGTATCCAAATGGAAAAAATTTGGAAAGAAAGGGAGAAACAATTAGATAAAGTTTTATTAAGCACTTCCGGGATGTATGGTTCTGTAAAAGGAATTGCCGGTTCTTCCGTCCAAAATATTCCTTTACTTGATGGTACTGCAGAGGATGATGAAGATGAATAATTACCTAATCACCCACGCCAAACACAATCCATCAAAATATTTATATTGAATCTCTAAAGAAATTTTTTCATCTTTTATAAACGCACACTTAATTATTCCATCGCCTGTATGTAAAGAAGATGTTTGTAAATGAATATTGTCTTTAAAATCCACACCCCCGCTTCCATACCATTTAAACACAGCTTCCTTGCAGCACCAAAGAAGTGTTGAGTGTTTAGTGTTGAGTGTTGAATGTTGAATATTAGAAAGCTCTGTTTCATTCAAAAACTTATGTTTTATTTTTTCAGCTTTTGGGGTCACCACCTCAATATCAATTCCTACGCGATGATCTTTACTAACAATTACAGCAGCATAATCACCACAATGGGAAATAGAAAAATGATATTCCTCGTTAGGCAAATAAGGTTTTCTTGTATCTGCGATCTCTATTAAGTGGTAAGGAAAATCAGGATAAAGGTGCTGCAATAAATATCGCCCCGCAAGGTGCTGCAATTGTTTATGCGGATGTGTGATCTCTCTTTGCAGCGGTACTTTCTGTAAGAAAAAGTTTTTTTCTTCAGCTATATGCCAAATGGCTATTTTTGCAAAATCGTTAATATGTTCATAAAACAAAGGCATCTTTACTTTATTTGGTTTAGTTTAGAAGCTGCCTGCCGTTAGGCACGTTGCAGTTTATGATTAATTACTCAATCGTCACAATAATTGTTTTTAATGATCCTCTCTGACCGCCGTATTCTTGAAGAAATAGAAAAGGAAACTATAAAAATTCAGCCATATAACCGTGAATTTTTAGGCAGCAACAGTTATGATGTTCATCTCGGAAAACATCTTGCCACTTACAAAGACAAAACTTTAGACGCCAAAAAACATAATGAAATAAATCACTTCGAAATTTCAGAAGAAGGTTATGTTTTACAACCAGGTGAATTATATTTAGGCGTTACAGAAGAATATACGGAAACACATGTTCACGTTCCTTTTCTCGAAGGTAAATCATCTACAGGCCGCCTGGGGATTGACATACATGCAACAGCGGGAAAGGGTGATGTAGGTTTTTGTGGTAACTGGACATTGGAAATATCCTGCAAAATCCCTGTTCGCATTTATAAAGGAATGCCCATCGGCCAATTAATTTATTTTCCTGTTGATGGTGAAGTTGAAGTAAAATACAATTCGAAGAAAGACGCAAAATACAGCGGGCAACCGGACCGCCCGGTGGAAAGTATGATGTGGAAGAATAAATTTTAAAAGAAATATTATTATGAAGAAAATATTATTTGTTACAGTAATTGGATGTTTTTTATCAGGCTCTATGCAGGCGCAATCTGCGGCAGATTCGCTTTTAAATTTTATCTTAAAAAACAAGAGTAGGGTTTCGCTTTACATGCTGAAAAATGATTACGAGTTTGCCCGTCTTAATGAAGACAGGATAATGCCATTGGCAGGCACTGCAAATCTTATTGTTGCTGTTGAATTTGCAAAACAGGCTGCGTATAATGTTTTTGGATTTAATGCGCTTGTCCCCATAAAAGATATTAAAAAATATTATTTGCCAAACACTGATGGAGATGCATATCGCAATTGGGTAAAATATGAAACCCGGATAGGGCATATAAAAAATGACAGTGTAAAATTAATAGATGTTGCAAGAGGTATGACCATGTATGGCAGCACCGCTAATTCTGAATATTTGATGGAGTTGCTGGGCTTTAATAATTTAAAAAATGATATAAAGATGTTTGGCCTTAAGCAACATACGCTTTTGTATCCTATGCCATCTTCATTGTTCTTATACCAGAATCCAAAAAAATTACAAGAAGATAAAGTGCTGAAAGAAATACAGTCTTTACAGGCGGAAGATTATTACAAGGCTGTTTTTTCAATTCACCGGGAATTGAACATGGACTCAGGTTATAAAGAAAAATTTCGTCCGCAGGACCTTAGCATAAAAATGCAAAAAGCATGGAGCGACAGGCTAACAGCTTCTACCGCTAAAGAATATGCAAAAGTTTGCAGGTTAATTAACTCACGTATTATTCTCAATGATAAAAGCTATGCGGTGCTCGGCAAACTGCTGGAAACTGTTATGGAAAGCCCTTCAAGCAAAACATGGCTGAAGCATGCAGGAATGATCGGAGGCACAACTAATTCTGTATTTACCAAAGCTGTGTATGCAACATTAAAAGACAGAACAAAAATAGAGCTGGCTTATTTCTTTAATGACCTTACAGGTAAGGAAAATTATAAACTTCAATCATGGATGAATGATTTTGAATCGAAGGTTTTAAGAGATGAAAATTTCAGGAAGAAATTAGCCGATGGTATATCAGGAAAGAAAAAATAACCTTCTTTTAAATTGATTATTATCAGGCCATATTACATCATTCCTGCAGACAATCTATAGTCTTAAATATCTAAAAATAATTCCTGCTATATTTGCACCCCGAATGATCAATATTTCTTTGATCATCTATAAAAAAATATATATAAATGCCTTTAAGAGCAGGAATTGTAGGGTTGCCTAACGTTGGGAAATCAACTTTATTTAATGCCGTTAGCAACAGTGCAAAAGCACAGGCAAGCAATTATAGATTTTGCACTATCGAACCCAATATCGGATTAGTAAATGTACCTGATGAAAGGCTTGATAAATTAGCAGCATTGGTAAAACCCGACAGGATAGTGCCAACACAAATAGAGATTGTTGATATTGCAGGATTGGTAAGAGGAGCAAGCAAAGGTGAAGGTTTGGGAAATAAATTTTTGGCAAACATCCGCGAAGTGGATGCGATCATCCATGTAGTAAGGTGTTTTGAAGATGAAAATATTTTAAGAGATGAAGGACCAATAAATCCTATAAGCGATAAGGAGATTATTGAAACGGAATTACAGTTAAAAGATCTTGACAGTGTAGAAAGAAAATTATCACGCACTGAAAAAATGCTGAAGACCGGCGACGCGAAAGTAAAACTGGAATATGAAGTTTTACTCAGATGTAAAGAACATTTGGATAAAGGGAAAAATATTCTCTCTCTTAATTTATCTAAAGAAGAAAAAGCTGCTATAGCGGACAACTTTTTATTGACAGATAAACCTGTTTTATATGTTGCTAATGTAGATGAGGCTTCAATGCATACAGGCAATAAATATTCTGATACTTTAATGGAAGTGGCTAAAAAGGAGAATGCACAGGTTATAATAATGACAAATGCGATTGAAGCACAAATAGCAGAATTTGAAAATGTGGAAGACAGGCAAATGTTTATGGACGAATATAAAATGACAGAACCTGCGCTGGACAGGCTTATCCGATCTGCATATAAATTACTTGATCTCTCCACATATTTTACAGCAGGCGTACAGGAAGTAAGAGCATGGACGATACATAAAGGATGGAAAGCACCACAAGCTGCAAGTGTCATTCACACAGACTTTGAAAAGGGATTTATAAAAGCAGAAGTAATTTCTTACAACGACTTTATTCAATATAGATCAGAGGCTGCGGCAAGAGAAAACGGAAGATTACGAATTGAAGGAAAAGAATATATTGTACAGGATGGTGATGTAATGCATTTCAGATTTAATGTTTAAAGAAATGAACCATGATTTGGGGAGATTATGGGATTAAACTGATTAAGAATAGGCACAT
>JAYVEA010000361.1:0-7694 GCA_043749085.1 Chitinophagales bacterium | reverse complement strand
GCCATTGTTTTGCAAGCCCTGTAATTATAAGCGGCTTCATTGTATCATAATAATTTTTCTTAAAATCCTCAGGGCTTATATCCTCTACCTTATCAATTGCTTTTAATTCCATTGTAATAATTTAAAGTTCTTCTTAAAAAGTTGGGGCTGCAAACAATTTTACTGCTATCATCTTTTGTCCGGGCTATTCGCTTCAAGTCCGGCACAGAAGCCATGCACAGAGCTTCACCGTGCTATCCGCTTCTATCCTGCAGCCCATTGGCCGAATAACCAGCTTCAACATTCACTAACTCACAAAGGTTTGCGCAAAATTAAATATTAAAGTTGCAATGCAATCATAAGTAACCGGTAAATCATCACAAAGTAATAATCCTATTTTTGCGTGCATTAATTATGGCGCTACACTTTCACCCGTTAACTGTAAAAGATATTAAAAGAGAAACGCAGGATTGTGTTTCGATCTCCTTTGAAATACCCCAAGAACTTCAAAAAGAGTTTGAATTTAAACAGGGGCAAAGCCTCACGCTTAGAAAAAATTTAGAAGGAGAAGAAATTCGCCGTTCTTATTCCATCTGTACCAGTCCTTTAGATAATGAAGTAAGAGTGGCTGTAAAAAAAGTACAGGGAGGGTTATTTTCAACCTTTGCAAATACAGAACTAAAGCCCGGCGATACAATGGATGTAATGCCACCTTCAGGAAATTTTTATACTGACTTACATTCTTCAAACCAAAAAAACTATGTTGCCTTTGCTGCCGGCAGTGGTATTACGCCGATCATCTCTATTATAAAAACAACTTTAATTACTGAGCCTAAGAGCACATTCACATTAGTATTTGGAAATAAAAATCATTCTTCTATTATTTTTAAAGAAGAACTGGAAGCTTTAAAAGATAAATACATTGAGCGCTTTATACTTTATCATATTTTAAGCCGTGAGCGGATGGAAGCTGATATAAATTATGGAAGAATTAATGCAGATAAATGTGTGCAGCTTACCAAATTAATTGACCTGAATACTGCGGATGAATTTTTTATCTGCGGACCTGAAGAAATGATTTTCTGTGTCAAAAATTTTTTAGAAGAAAAAGGAATTGATAAACACAAAATTCATTTTGAACTTTTTACTACACCATTAAGAAAAGCGTCAAGTTACAAGCCGCAAGCTGCAAGCAAAGCCAATAAAGAAACAAGTAACATAACAGTTAAACTCGATGGAAGAAGCTTTGATTTTAATTTAGATTATGACAGCAACAATATTCTTGATGCAGCCTTAGCACAAGGAGCAGACCTTCCTTATGCATGCAAAGGCGGCGTTTGCACAACCTGTAAAGCAAAATTGATTGAAGGTAAAATTGAAATGGAAGTAAATTATGGTCTGGAAGCTGATGAAGTTGCAGCAGGTTTTATTCTTACCTGCCAATCACATCCACGCAGCGAAAAAGTAATGGTTGATTTTGATGTTAAGTGACCATTCTGAACTAATTTTTAATCTCTAAAAACCTTTGTTTCCCTTCTTCAGTAATAAAAAATTTCATAACCAAATTTCCTTTGTTATACCGACGTTCTCCAACAAAATCTACGGGCTGAAACTCTAAAGTGTCTTTTGATGTAATTATCTGAGCGTAACAATATCCATATGAACTTAGTACCTCAATAGGATCTGTTTGTTGTCCCTTTTCAAATCTTTAAATATAAATTGTTGTCCTTGAATATTTACTTTAAGTTGCTTGAAATCCTCCTTAGTATAATTTTTAAAACTGATACAAAGTCCTTTTTGCCAATTATTAAAAGAGTTCAGAAAAATAAATAACAGGATAAGAATACTAATCTGTTTCATAGAATCTAATTGGGAATTAAATTGGATAAAAAAGTTTGGATTAATCTATTCAGCACGTTAAATGTTTGGATTAGCGGTCGATGCGCTAATTAACATCCAGACCAATCAATTTTTGTAAATTTGTTCTATGTCAGATCAGGAATTAGAAACCATATTCGATAGTAAACTTGAAAAAGAAATCCGCATAGAGCCAAAAGACTGGATGCCGGATAATTACCGCAAAAATCTTATAAGGATGATAAGCCAGCATGCACACAGCGAAATTGTTGGTATGCTTCCCGAAGGTAACTGGATAACGAGAGCTCCTTCCTTACGCAGAAAAGCAATACTTCTTGCAAAGGTTCAGGATGAAGCAGGGCATGGGTTATACTTATATGCTGCTGCAGAAACTATGGGTATTTCTCGTGAAGAAATGATAGACCAACTTCTTTCAGGCAAAGCAAAATATTCCTCCATATTTAATTACCCAACCTTAACATGGGCAGACATCGGCGCAATCGGCTGGCTGGTAGATGGCGCTGCTATTATGAACCAGGTTCCTTTATGCAGAACATCTTATGGTCCCTATGCAAGAGCAATGATAAGAGTTTGTAAAGAAGAAAGTTTTCATCAACGGCAGGGATTCGAAATATTACTTACGCTTTGCCGCGGAAGCAAAGAGCAAAAAGATATGGCGCAGGATGCATTGAACCGTTGGTGGTGGCCAAGCCTTATGATGTTCGGGCCCAATGATGATAACTCTCCTCATACAGCGCAAAGCATGAAGTGGAAAATAAAAAGATTTACCAATGATGAGCTTCGACAAAAGTTTGTTGATATGTGTGCGGAACAGGTAAAAGTTTTGGGACTTACAATTCCTGACCCTGACTTGAATTGGAATCCGGAAAAAATGCATTATGATTTTGGGGAAATTAACTGGGATGAATTTCGCAATGTTGTAAATGGTAATGGCCCATGCAATAAAGAAAGGATGGCTGCACGCATAAAAGCGCATGAAGATGGTGTATGGGTTAGAGAAGCCGCATTGGCTTATTCTGAAAAGAAAAAGCCCCAAACCCCTAAAGGGGCTTAGGAAATTCACAATTATGGATGACTATATAAATAAAAAAGAAGTTTCGCACTCCTCCCACACCGGGGGAGATTTAGAGGGGCCCTTATGGGAAGTTTTTATCCGTAGCAAACAAGGCTTAGACCACAAACATGTAGGAAGTTTACATGCCACCGATGCAAAGATGGCCATTGAAAATGCAAGGGATGTTTATACACGGAGAATGGAAGGTGTAAGCATATGGGTGGTGGAATCAAAAAATATTCATGCATCCAATCCCGATGAAGCGGCAAGCATGTATGATCCGGCAAATGATAAAGTGTATCGCCATCCCACATTCTACAATCTGCCTGACGAAGTAAAACACATGTGACCGATGATAAGAATGATTTAAATGATAAAATGAATCAACATTTTTTAATTTATTATACTTTACACTTAGCAGATAATTCATTAATAATGGGCCATCGGTTAAGCGAATGGACTGGACATGGACCTATATTGGAACAGGATATTGCGATAAGTAATATTGCGCTGGATATTATTGGTCAGGCAAGAAATTTTTACCAATATGCTGCACACTTAAAAGGTAATGGAGCAACTGAAGATTCTTTAGCTTACTTAAGAGAGGCTAACCAATTCAAAAATATTTTACTGGTTGAATTACCAAATGGCGATTGGGCAAAAACAATTTTAAAATTATTTTTCTTCAGCACTTATCAATATTATCTGTATCAAAAACTTATCAATTCTTCCGATACACAATTATCAGCCATAGCAGAAAAATCTTTAAAGGAAGTTACTTATCATTTGCGCTGGAGCAGCGAGTGGGCTATACGGCTTGGAGATGGAACTGAAGAAAGCCATAATAGAATGGAACAAGCATTAGAAGAATTATGGAATTATACAGGTGAAATGTTTTGCGTAGCTGAATATGAAACCGAATGTGCTAAAAATAATATTGGTGTTGATATAAACTCTTTGAAAGATGACTGGAAGAATAAAGTAAAAGAAGTTTTTGATGAGGCGACAGTTTCACTTCCCGAACAAAAAGATAATAAGAACTTGGGTAAAGAGGGGAAACATACAGATCATTTACATGAAATTTTAAACGATATGCAGTATCTGCAAAGAACGTATCCCGGATGCGAATGGTAGTTACTACTATGAAAAAGAAAGCATCCTTTAAAGAAATTCTTTTTACCCTGCTTGCCATTGTGTTTGTTTTTTTTCTTCCGCATTTTGGGTTGTTGCCAGTTCCTTTCTATTATATTGTTCCTGTTCTGCTTGTAATTTGGCTGTTATTAAAAAGAACCGGAGAAAATTTCTCTGATCTTGGATTTAGTTTTAAAAGGTTTGAAGTGAAATCAATCTTTATAGGGGCACTTGCAGCCATTTTGCTTTTTGTTTTTCTTACTTATGTTTTCTTTCCTGTACTTTATAATTTTAATATTTTAGAACATGCTAATCTTGATGATTTTAAAAACCTCAGGCATAATTTATTCTTTTATATTTTTATTTTAACAGCAGGCTTTATTGTAGGTGGTTTTTATGAGGAGCTTGTTTTTCATGGATTTATTTTTATCAGGCTGGAAAAAATATTGCCTGCCCGATACGGTCTTTTTCTAAGTTTTCTCCTTAGTAATTTAATCTTCTCTGTATATCATTTTCAACTTGGCCCGGCGGGAATTTTAAATGCATTTATTGCCGGCTGTGCATATCATGCATTAATGCTGAGATTTAATCGAAATTTGTGGTATTCATTTTTCTTTCATGGATTTTTTGACGCAATTGCTTTAACATATATCTATCTTGGATACTGGTAAACAAAAAATATTATCGATACTTGAAACAGTTACAGATCCGGAAGTACCTGTACTTTCTATAATTGATTTGGGGATTGTGAGAGATATATCTATTGATGAAAATAATGTAGAAGTTCTTATTACACCAACTTATAGCGGATGTCCCGCAATGGATATGATCTCCATGAATATAAAAATGGAGTTATTGCAAAGTGGATTTACAAATGTAAAGATCATCCAACAGCTTTCACCAGCATGGACAACAGACTGGATGACAGAGAACGGAAAAAAGAAATTAAAAGAATATGGTATTGCCCCGCCTGTTGGTAAAGTTATGGATCAGCAATTTTTAGATAATCTAAAAGTTGAATGCCCTCAATGCCATTCAAAAAATACAAAACTGCTTAGTGAATTTGGTTCAACAGCATGCAAAGCTTTATTCAAATGCAGGGATTGCAAGGAGCCATTTGATTATTTTAAATGCCACTAACTAATTGTATTTTTATAAAAAACTTATTACAATGACTGTTACTATAAGTAAAAAAGAAAAGCTTGAATCAGCATTGGCAAAGCTTGATAGACTTGAAGCAAATGCTAAAACAAGAAGATCAAAAACTTTTGCGCAACTAAGTGGATCCTTAGCCCATGTTTTTAAAGGTGACCCGGTAAAAATTCAACGAAAACTTCGTAAGGAATGGGACAGATAATAGCAGACACAAATATTTTTATTTATGTTTTAAAAAATGATCTGAAACTTGGGCAATTACTAGATAAGAAAACAATTTATATATCCTATATTACAGAACTTGAATTATTAAGTTTTCCAAAAATATCAGTAAAGGAAATCGATCTTATAAAAGAACTTATCAATAACTGTAATATTATCCACTACTCTGAAGAGTTAAAAGATGATATTATTCTTTTAAGAAGAAAGTATAATCTTTCAATTCCCGATGCAATTATTGCAGCAACAGCCTTCGCATATTTTATTCCTCTAATTACTGCTGATAAAAATTTCGGTAGGATTAAAGAAATAGAAACATCTATCTATACAATATCTTAATCATGCCCTCAATTCTCATCGAAATAAAAAACAACATTGCATTTATCACACTCAATCGTCCTGAAAAATTTAATTCTTTTAATCGTGAGATGGCGTTGGAGTTAAAACAGCAACTTGTTGAAGCAAATTCCGACAGAAGTATAAGATGTGTTTATATTACCGGTGCAGGGAAAGCTTTTTGTGCAGGACAGGATCTTGCAGAAGTTGTTGATGTTAATGGACCGGGTATGGATAAAATTTTGGCAGAACATTTTAATCCTATAGTAACACTTATCAGGAATTTGCGTAAACCTGTTGTTGCTGCCGTAAACGGTGTTGCGGCAGGCGCAGGCGCTAACATTGCATTGTGTTGCGATGTGGTGGTGGCTGCAGAATCTGCTTCTTTCATCCAGGCATTTAGTAAAATTGGATTGATACCTGACAGCAGCGGAACATTTTTTTTGCCAAGATTAATCGGCTTTCAAAAAGCAAGTGCCTTAATGATGCTGGGCGATAAAGTAAGCGCAACAGAAGCAGAAAAAATGGGAATGATTTATAAATTTTTTGCTGACAATGTATTTACTGAAGAATCTATCAAACTTGCTGCTACGTTGTCTGTAATGCCAACCAAAACTTTGTATTTTATTAAGCAGGCATTAAATAATTCATTAACACAAAACCTGCAGCAGCAATTAATAACAGAAGATGAGTTTCAGCAAAAGGCTGCAGCAACCCATGATTTCAAAGAAGGAGTGCAGGCATTTTTAGAAAAAAGAACTCCTGTTTTCAAAGACAAATAAAACTATACTCCCATGACAGATAAAGATGAAGTAGCAAATAAGATCGTCACACACATGATGCAAAACGATTTCTTTAGTCAATGGCTGGGGATCAAAATTGTAGAAGTGAAAGAGGGCTACAGTAAAATAAAAATGCTTATCCGTAAAGAGATGTTAAATGGTTTTGGAATTGTTCATGGAGGGCTTGCATTTTCTCTTGCTGACAGCGCCTTTGCTTTTGCATGCAATAACCGGAATAATATTTCTGTAGCATTGGATGTAACTATTACATTTACCAAAGCGGTAAATGTTGGTGACGAATTAACTGCGGAAGCCAACGAGGTTCATAACGGGCAAAGTACCGGCGTTTACCTGATCACGATCAGCAACCAAAAAAAGGAGCAGGTAGCTTTTTTTAAAGGCACCTGTTTCAGAACTTCAAAATCATTAATTCCCAATCCGTCTTTCTAAAAAATAGCGTATGAAACAATTTTCATTCTTTGTTGTTTATGCAATTCTTCAATTCTTACCAAACATTTTTGCCCAAACAATTTCACCTCCTGTTGCTAAAAAAATCACAAAGATTTTTACTGAACACGGCCACGAGAGAGTTGATGATTATTATTGGATGAACAATCGGTCTGATATAAATGTCATCAATCATTTAAAAGAAGAAAATGCTTATACAGAAGAATACATGAAGCATACAGAAGCGCTGCAGAAAAAAATATACGATGAATTAATTGCCCGTATTCCGGGGAAAGATGAATCATTACCAACCAAGCGTAATGGTTACTGGTACTATACACGTTTTGAAGAAGGCAAACAATATCCTTACTACCTGCGGAGAAAAGGTACTATGACTGCACCAGAGGAAATATTTATTAATGTTCTGGAGCTTGCAAAAAGTTACAAAATATACTATCTGCGTGGATGGACTGTAAGTAAAGACAATAGAATTTTGGCTTACGGAACAGATACGGCGGGCAATAGACGCCATACTCTCTTTTTTAAAAATTTATTAACCGGAAAATTTTATCCCGAAACAATTTCAAAAACTTATTTGCAGGGATGGGAAGTATTAAAAAATTACTATGTATTGCAAACAACAGAGAACGGACTTTCACAAATAAAAATTTTGGACCGTAAAAAAAACGAGTGGCACAATGTTAATTTCGGGC
>JAYVEA010000360.1:0-21340 GCA_043749085.1 Chitinophagales bacterium | reverse complement strand
AGATACTTATTTTAAATAATCCCTGCAATAAAAAAGTACAAACCGCCAAGAGCCACCGCAATCCCGATATACCATAAAAATCTTCTGCGGGTAATGATGGCTATTGCTGAAACTGCGATAGCGACCTGCAATAGGGTAACACAGCGTGCAAGGATGATATGCCTTTGTAAATGTGCCTCAGATTCTTTTTCATAATTCTCTGCAGTTCTTTTTACTTTTTCCTGTTCCTGCTTTTCAACTTCAGGAGGTTTGGCTGCAGTAACATTTTGAGGAAGCAACAATCTTATTTCTGACTTAATACTTTTAGCCTGGTAGTATGCCCATTGATCTGAAGATTTAATTTGCAAGATTAGGGCCTCGTTGGAATGATGCCCTGCAATCATTCCACCCAATGCTGCCAGCACAGCCATCAGCGCAGTGGAGATGGCAACAAATAATGTCCACCTGTTCTCGGTTTTCCTGGAAAGCTCTTCTGCCTTTTCATTTATTTCTTCGTGCAGGTGTTCGGTAGGTACTTCCATTTCTTCCATAATGTAAAATTAAGGTTCACTTTTATAAGTATTTAAAATTTATTGTTACACGTTTTATTATAACAACCTTAAATATACACTGTAAAAAAAGTGATGCTTGCTCTTTCCAACGCAAAGTCTTTACCAGCCGCAGCCCCGAAAACCTTCCTCCATTTAATAAAAAGGTGCCGGAAGAAATAAAAGAAGGTGCGCATGAGCCTGCATGATCTTAAAAAATCAATCACAACAGCCTCCCAAAAATGCGATGGCTTTTTTATTTTCCTGCATTAACAAAAACTTATCAATCGCCGATTAATCTTTTTATATTTTTTTTCTTCTATCAATTCAGAACGGCTAAAAACCCCGGCTCTAACTTTTTTATGAAAAAACAATTATTACTTGCTCTCCCTATTTTTATTACAACATTCTCCTTTGCACAATCAAAAATTTCACAATCAAATATTTCCTTCGGCGTAAAAGCAGGGCTTTCGTATGCAGGCATGAGAGGTGATGCAGTTACCAATTTTAATAACCTTTTGGATTTTTCCAATGGTGCAGTAACCACAAAAAATATAACCGGTTTTTTTGCAGGTGGCTATTTAAAAATTCCGATGAGTGATATGATCTCCTTAGAACCCGGCGCTTACTATTCACAAAAAGGTTATGAAATGAATGGCTCATTAAATGTAAAAGGCATGGGTTTTCTTGGCGCCAATGCCAAAGCAACAATGAACCTGGATTATATTGATATACCGGTATTGCTGAAAGCAAACCTCGGAGGTGGTTTACAGATATTTGCCGGTCCGCAATTCTCTTACTTATCAAAAGCTAATTTACATTCTACCGCAGGGTTGTTAGGCATTAACCTGTTAAAGAATGATATGGATGCCACTGCACAATTCAACCGCTGGGATGCAGGGGTAACAGGGGGTATAGGATATAAGTTGAGCAATGGAATAAACATTTCCGCTTCCTACGATTATGGCTTATCAAAACTGGATGCCAACAAAAGTGCAAATGCATATAACCAGGCATTTAAAATCGGAGTAGGTATTGAGTTGTAAAATAATATACGAACCGAATAATTTATTTTAAGTAATACATTAATTCTTAGCTGTATAAAAACGGCTAAGAATTTTTTTGTTCTGGCACGATTTATACAGAAGAGTTTTAAAAAATGTATAATGAAAAAACAAAAGACTGCAAATGTAACAGCCTGGCTTAAAAAGGGAAAGCCTGCTAAATTTCCTGAGGAAATAAAACCAATGCTTGCTACACTTGTTACTGAACCTGTGGAAGAAGAAGGATGGCTATACGAAATTAAATGGGATGGGTACAGGGCATTAGGATACATTAATAAAGGCTCTGTTGAAATAAAGAGCCGCAACAATAAATCTTTTAATCAAAAATTTTATCCTGTTTATGATGCCTTAAAAAGTTGGAAGATAAATGCCATTGTTGATGGTGAAATTATTGTCGTTAATGATAAAGGCATTCCTGATTTTAGTGATCTTCAGGGATGGCGCAGCGAAGCAGATGGCCATTTAAATTATTATTTGTTTGACATTTTATGGATTGATGGAGTTGATGTAATGTGCCTGCCACTCACAGAGCGCAAAGAAATATTGCGTTTTGTAGTTCCGAAAAACAGCATCATTAAACTAAGTGAGAATTTTGATGCAACAGGGAAAGAATTTTTTGAACTGGCAGATAAAATGGGGCTTGAAGGAATAATGGCTAAAAGGGCAACCAGCCTTTATATTCCTGATCTAAGAACAAAAGATTGGCTTAAAATAAAAACAGAAAAAAGACAGGAAGCAATTATTTGCGGTTATACAAAAAATGAAAATACTTCAAAGCAATTCAGTGCTTTGCTTTTGGGATTGTATGAAAATGGAGAGCTACAATTTATTGGGCCTGTTGGTACAGGATTTACTAACCAACTTCAGAGTGAACTTTTACAAAAATTAAAGCCGCTTCACACCAGGACATGCCCTTTTAAAACTGTTCCTGATTATAACAAACCTTCAAGGTTTCGCCCTACTCCTCCAAAGGCAGAGGTTACATGGGTAAAGCCTCAGGTTGTTTGTGAAATAAGTTATCGTGAATTAACCAAAGACGGCGCTATCCGTCATCCAAGTTTTAAAGGTTTGCGTGAAGATAAAAATGCAAAAGATGTGGTAAGAGAAAAAACAATCGATACAGACCAGATAGTTGAGCATGGAAATACACTTACCCATAAAAAAATGCTATCGTCTCCGGGAAAAAAAGAGAGGAAAACATTCCTCAATCCGAAAGATGAAATGCAAACAAGGAACATTGGCGGACATGATCTGAAGTTCACCAATCTTAGTAAAATCTATTGGCCTAAAGAAAATATCACAAAGCGTGATATGCTTAATTATTATTACCAGGCTGCACCCTATATGGTCCCGTATTATAAAGACAGGCCGCAAACTTTAAATCGTTATCCGCATGGAATCAGTGGCGAAACATTTTATCAAAAAGATGTAAAAGGAAAAGTGCCCGGCTGGATAAAAACATTTCCCTATCATAGTTATGCTGATAACCGTGACAAAGAATTTATAGTAATAACGGATGAGGCAAGCCTGTTATATGTTGCTGCAATGGGATGTATCGAAATCAATCCGTGGAGCAGTCGCATTCAATCTCCTGATAATCCTGACTGGTGCATTATTGATCTTGACCCTGATAAAAATACTTTTAACCAGGTAATAGATGCCGCATGCGTTACTAAAAAAATATTGGATGCAATTGGAGTTACTTCTTTCTGTAAAACATCAGGCTCAACAGGCCTGAACATTTATATTCCTTTCGGTGCAAAATATAGTTATGAAGACTCAAAAGAATTTGGAAGAGCATTGGCAAAACTAATCCATTCGGAAATTCCAAAGTACACCAGCATAGAACGAAAGGTTGCAGACAGGGAAGGCAAAATGTATATTGACTTTTTGCAGAACCGGCCACAGGCTACAGTTGCAGGGCCTTATTCGCTTAGGCCTAAACCGGGAGCTCCCGTTTCAATGCCATTACATTGGGAAGAAGTTACTAAAGGAATAAAGATCACAGACTACAATATTTTTAATGCAATTGACAGATTGAAAAACGAAGGAGATATTTTTAAAGGTGTGCTCGGGAAAGGAATTGATCTTAAAAAAGCATTGAAGAAAATTAATTCATTCCGGTAAAATTAAATATAAAAATGTGATGGTATCATTATTGAGTATAGTCTTAAAAAAATATAACGTTATGGCATCAAACAGACCAACAGGAGACAACAGACGGAAAGGCGCAGTAAAAAAACGCAGTCAACTTGAAAACCCAATTACCGGAACAATGACAAAGCGGAATAAAGAGAGTGGTGAATTTATGGCAGTAAAATCTACAGACAAAAAATTTAAAGGAGTAAGAAAAGAAAAGTAACCGTTTTCATTAACCTGGTATTACTATCAACATGCGTTTTTAAAAAAACCCGAAGACCTTTTATATTAAATCTTATTTGAAAAAATTGCAGTCTTTCCATTTATATTTAGTTACTGCTTATTCTTATTCCATTAATTTAATAATTGAATTTTATAAAAATGAATTGGGATATTGAATTTGGTTACCCCTTTTAAAAAAATATAAATATATAATTGAAAATATTTTTAAAATTAATTTGGTACAGAATTTTTGGGCAGGCAGTTTATACATTGATAAAACCTTTTTACCATCCTTCCAAATTAATGAGGAGAAGACTAAGGTTTATCGGAAAATTTAAACCGGCCACAAAAGATGGCAAATCCTTTTACCTGTACAACAATGCTTTTCATTTAGAAACAGATATCTATTGGCTGGGAATAGATGTAATACAATGGGAGAATATGACACGAAGCATCTGGTGCAGCCTGTCAGTAACCAGTAACGTAATATTTGACATTGGCGCTAACTCCGGAATTTTTTCTATTCTTTCAAAGGTTTATCATCCGGAATCTTTGGTAGTTGGTTTTGAACCTCAGCCAAATATTTTTAAGGTGCTGAAAAAGAACAACTCAATAAATAAATTTGACATAAGGTGTGAGAATCTTGCACTTGCTGATACAAACGGCGAAATGCTGTTTTATAATTATGGCAGTAACACTTTTACTTCAGAAAATACAACGGCCGGAAGCCTGAATAAAAAATGGCGCCCCGCCCTGCAGCATTCCATAACAGTAAATGTTGAAAAACTTGAAAGCTATATTGAGAAGAACAGGATCAATACAATTGATCTGATGAAGATAGACGTGGAGACAATGGAATATGAAGTGCTGATTGGCTATGGTAACTTCCTGTATATGCATCAGCCAATTATTATTCTTGAGATACAGGATGAGGTCATCGGCAAAAAAGTGGCTTCTTTATTTAACAGGGACTGGCAGTTTTATAATATAAATGAAAAAAAGGGATTACAAAAAGTTGATGTGCCCGGAAATAATACGGATAAAAATTATCTTATATGCCCTGTCGCTAAACTTAATCTGATCAAAAATTACATCTAAACAAAAATAATATTCCCGGGAACGGATTTTAATTACAAAATAGCAGAATTTTCTTCGAAGTATGGGGAGTATCTAAAATAATCAAATGGGTAACAGTTGAAATTTTTCTATCTTCAATCCCAATCATATTTCTGTTTTTATGAAAAAAATATATCTTCTTACAGGCTTTTGCTTTATCCATTTATTTTTAACTGCACAAACTTTTCCTAATAGTTTTACTGATGGAAAGTATGTTACCGTTAATGGCGCAAAACTTTGGGTGGTTACTGTTGGCAAAGGGGCTCCCCTGGTTTTAATATCCGGCGGCCCCGGCAGTGCACATCTTTATTTAAGGAGGTTTGATTCACTGGCAAATAACAATACACTTATTTATTTTGATGCTTTTGGTAGGGGTAAGTCTGATACGGCAAAAGATGTAAAACAATATTCTCTTGAACGTGATATTGAAAACCTCGAAGGCTTGCGTATTGCTTTGCATTATGAAAAATGGAATGTACTCGGGCATTCTTATGGTGGATTGGTTGCACAAGGATATGCACTTAAATATTCAACCCATGTAAGTCATCTTATTTTAGCCAATACATTTCACAGCTTTATTATGTGGCAGGAAAATGATGATAACAGCAATCATGAAATAAAAGAAAATTATCCCGAGGTATGGGAAGAGTTAATGAAGATACGGGAGGCAGGCGCTGTATCAAGTGATGCAAAGCACCAGGAGATATATGGCAAGGTTCCCTATGGATTTTTATATGCTTATAATCCCGAAAATTTTATTACCCGTCCAAACATAAGAAGAATGCCTTATCCAAATGCATTCAATTCAAAATTGTATTACCAAATGGTTGGTAAGGATGGAGATTTTATTGTAGGAAGTGATATAGGAAATTTTGATTTTAGAAAAGAGCTGAAAAAACTTACTATGCCCGTTTTAATTTATGGCGGAAGGTATGATCGTGTGGCGGTTCCAAAAATGATGGTTAAATACAAAGAGTATTGTCCGCAGGCTAAGTTTGTAATGTTTGAAAATTCGGGCCATAATCCACAGGTGGAAGAGCCCTCCGGATTATTTCTCCTAATTATAGATTTTTTGAAGAAATAAATTATTCTGCTTTACTGCTCATAGTTCCGGTATTATCACCGGGAATCTCCATCTTGTTTTACAGTGCGTTTATCATCTGCGCCACTTTCTTTATCATCATCATGACTGTGTTCATTTCCGGGGTCAATTAATTTTTCCTTTTGCAATATTTGATTTATGGTATCATTGCCGTTATCAGCTTCATGATCATGCGCATGTCTCTTTTCTTCAGAAGATATATTAATACTTCCCTGTTGTTGCTCATCCTTATTTTCCATAATTAAATTTATGTGAACATCCTCTAATGTTATGCCAATCCCATTCAGCAGTTAAAAATATGGGTTAAACAAATTTTCATTCATTGTTATTACTTTTTTTTGAATCTTGCAATAAAGCTGATACATAAGTTGTTTATATACTGGCAATATAATTATTCATTTAAAAATCCTTCATGAAAATCACAAAATTCTTATTAATCACTGTAATAGCAGTAACAACATTA
Source organism: Chitinophagales bacterium (assembly GCA_043749085.1). Classification (GTDB taxonomy): domain Bacteria; phylum Bacteroidota; class Bacteroidia; order Chitinophagales; family Chitinophagaceae; genus Ginsengibacter. Next base: position 14,707 of record JAYVEA010000360.1, on the reverse strand, counting down.
TTTTTTGTCAGTTGCAAAAAAAGCAGCAATAGTGCTTCCGGTATAAAATACCAGCTGCAAACTACTAACCGTTCAGCTGTAATAGCCAGAACAACATCTGGCAACCTTCAATGGACATCTGGCTTTGGCTCTGCTACAGAAATAAAATTTGAAGCGAAAACCAATAATAATGAGGCTGAATTTAAGTCAGAAGTACCCCAGCACATAGATCTGTTTTCCTCCGTTGTAACTTTGGGCAACATAACACTTACCCCCGGTACTTATACTGAGGTGGAGTTTGAAGTAGAGCTAAACCCAACCAGCACTGATCCTGCATTGGAATTAAAAGGACAGTTTACTGACAATGGCATTACCACACCAGTTATATTCAGAGTGAGCAGTCCGATAGAAATAAAAAATGAAAAAAGCAATGTTGTGATTACAGATAATAACAGCTACAAAGCGCTTACAACACTTAATCTTGCATTATTAACAACAGGTGTTACTGAAAGCATGCTTAACAATGCATCCAGTACAAACGGAACAATTATGATTTCTTCAACCTCCAACATCAGTATTTATAATATCATTTTAAATAACCTGCATGATAGTGATGAAGTTGAGTTTGAACACGATTAAAAACAACATTTATATTTTAAGTAAGCCGGATAAAACCGGCTTTTTTATTGATATTTCTGGCTGAGATTATACAGGATTTTATTATCACCTTCCGTAAGTGTTTTGCTTTTGTCCTGCATTTCAAAATGACGTTTAAAAGCTTCAATAGCCGCAGATGTATCTCTAATATCATATCCTATAATACGCAATGCCTGCAGGCTGCTAAAGTTTTGCGGTAGAGTAATTTTAGAAGTATCACTATACCATAATCCAAAACCTTTGTCTGCTAATTGCTTCCAGGGAAAATTTACATTAGGATCATTTTTCCGGGTTGGTGCTATATCAGCATGACCAATAAAATTGGAAGCCGGTATTGAATAATTTTTTTTAAGAGCGCCGAGTAATATCAATAAACTGTTTATTTGTTGGTCAGTAAAAATCTCAAACCCGTTATTATCTATTTCAATTCCTATTGATGATGAATTTACATCCGTTAAATTTCCCCAGCGGCTGTTTCCTGCATGCCATGCACGCAGATAATCATTAAGCATATGATATATTGTGCCATCTTTACAAATAACATAATGTGCACTTACCTGGGTGCGTGGTAGAGTGAATGTTTGTAAGGTTTGCTCGCAGCTGTTTTGCGCTGTATGATGAATAATTACAAAATTGGGTTTTCGCATTCCCATATTGGTAGTGCCCACCCATGCAGATGATGTAATTATAGAATCTTTTAATGGAATTTGCCTAAGTGTTTTCGCAAATTCTTTTACCTGCTTTTTATAACTTTTGTTTGTAGCCGCGTATTTACTATTTGAACAAGAGAAAATGAAAACAAGAAAAAAATATTTTAAATATCGCATTTAAAAAAATTTAAATCGGCACATTTGCTTATTTGCACATCATTACATATTCCTCCTGTACTGTCCTCCTACTTCATACAAGGCATGTGTGATCTGGCCAAGAGAACAATACTTAACTGTTTCCATCAGCTCTTCAAATAAATTTCCATCGTTAATGGCAACCTGCTGTAAACGTTTCAACATTTCATCACTTTTATCTTTATGCCTTTCTTTAAAAGAATTTAATGTGCTTACCTGGAATTCTTTTTCTTCAGTTGTGCTACGGATAACTTCTAGTGGTAAGATAGTTGGTGAACCGGCTTTATTTAAAAATGTATTTACCCCCACAATTGGAAATTCACCAGTGTGTTTCAAAGTTTCATAATACAAACTTTCTTCCTGGATCTTATTTCTTTGATACATTCTTTCCATTGCCCCCAGTACGCCACCACGTTCTGAAATTCTTTCAAACTCAGCCATCACAGCCTGTTCTACCAAGTCGGTCATTTCTTCAATCAAGAAACTTCCCTGGTTTGGATTCTCATTTTTGGCAGTACCTAATTCTCTATTAATAATTAATTGAATTGCCATTGCCCTGCGAACACTTTCTTCTGTAGGCGTTGTTATCGCTTCATCATATGCGTTGGTATGAAGACTGTTGCAGTTATCGTAGATGGCATACAATGCCTGCAGTGTTGTCCGTATATCATTGAAATCAATTTCCTGCGCATGCAAACTGCGTCCGCTTGTCTGGATATGATATTTCAACATCTGGCTGCGCTTATTTGCATTGTATTTATACTTCATTGCTTTAGCCCAAATACGTCTTGCCACACGGCCAATAACTGAATATTCAGGATCCATTCCATTGCTGAAAAAGAATGAGAGATTAGGCGCAAAATCATCAATGCTCATTCCGCGGCTTAAATAATATTCTACATAAGTAAATCCATTGCTCAATGTAAATGCAAGCTGTGTTATAGGATTGGCACCTGCTTCAGCGATATGATAACCGCTTATAGAAACTGAATAAAAATTCCTTATTTTTTTATTAATGAAATATTGCTGTACATCGCCCATTAATTTCAATGCAAACTCTGTAGAGAAGATACAGGTATTTTGCGCCTGGTCTTCTTTTAAAATATCTGCCTGAACAGTACCCCGAACTGTTGATAAAGCTTTTGCTTTTATCTGCTCATAAACATCTTTTGGTAAAACATCCTGGCCTGAAAGTCCGAGTAATCGTAAACCAAGTCCATCATTACCAGCAGGTAAAGACCCCTTTAAGTCGCCATCTTTTGGTAATACTTTCCTGCCATCTGTTCCAAGATATTTTGGTAAAGAATCTAAACCATATTTTGATTCGATTATTTTATTTACTTCTTCTCTTAAATTATTTTCTATGATATATTTTTCGCACTGCTGATCAATTGCAGCATTTAAAAAGAAAGCAAGCAACATCGGCGCCGGACCATTAATGGTCATACTTACAGAAGTTTTTTGATCACACAGGTCAAAGCCGCTATAGAGTTTTTTTGCATCATCAACCGTAGCGATGCTTACACCACTATTACCCACCTTACCATAAATATCCGGACGTGGATCGGGGTCTTCACCATATAAGGTAACGCTGTCAAATGCAGTGCTGAGGCGCTTTGCAGGCTGCCCAATACTTACATAATGGAATCTCCTGTTAGTTCTTTCCGGTCCGCCTTCACCAGCAAACATTCTTGTAGGATCTTCTTCCTGCCTTTTTAAAGGAAAAACACCCGCGGTGTACGGAAACTTTCCCGGAAAATTTTCCTGCAACCGCCATCTTAAAATATCACCCCAATCTTTAAAACGTGGCACTGCAATTTTTGGAACTTTTGTGTGGGATAAGGATTCAAAATATAAAGGCTGCTTTATAATTTTTCCTCTTACATCATATTCAAAAAATTCTTTTTGATAATTATCTTTTGTTTGTTCCCATTCATCTAACAATTTTTTACTGAGTGGGTAAAGTTGCTTTTCAAGAGAAGATATAGCCCCCTCTAAATCTCCTCCGCCAGCTGGCGGAGAGACTTCCGAAAGTCCCTTTGAATTTGAAAATTCTTTTATTAATTGTTGTGCGCCTTTAAGCTTATAAAGTTTACTTGCAATTTCTGCTTGCTCATCTGTTAACTTGTTATACTTATAAACTTCCTCGGCAATCTCTGCAAGGTATCTTACCCGTTTTGCCGGAATAATGTGAGTTTGGCTTGTTGTATCTTTTGTATGCGCATGATGTTCAATTTCACCAGCGAACTTAACTCCGGTTTTAGCGGCCACAATTTCCATAAGCCTTTCAAACAATTCATTAATTCCCGTATCATTAAATTGTGAAGCTATTGTTCCTACTACAGGCAATTCCTCATCTTTTGCAGTCCATAAATTATTGTTGCGCTTGTATTGTTTCTTCACATCATGTAAAGCATCCAATGCACCGGCTTTATCAAATTTGTTTATACAAACTATATCTGCATAATCCAGCATGTTTATTTTTTCCAATTGAGATGCTGCGCCATATTCAGGTGTCATCACATACATACTTACATCGCAATAATCTAAAATAGAAGCATCGCTTTGTCCAACACCGGCACTTTCCAAAATGATCAGATCATACTTTGCTTCTTTACAAATGTCAATGGCTTCCTGCACATATTTACTCAATGCTTTATCACTTTCACGTGTTGCAAGACTACGCATATATGCTCTTGGACTGTGAATGGAATTCATTCTTATTCTGTCACCCAACAATGCGCCACCTGTTTTTTTCTTGGAAGGATCAACTGAAATAATGGCGATAGTTTTATCAGCATAAGAATTTAAAAAGCGACGAACAATTTCATCAGTTACGCTACTTTTTCCTGCACCTCCCGTACCTGTTATGCCAATAACTGCCCCCTCTAAATCTCCCCCCTTAGGGGAGGCTTGCGTAGCTTCTTTTATTTTTGAAATTGTATTATCTATATCATGTAGAATACTTTCATTTTTTATCCGTACTACATTGAACCCAAGTTCTTTTAATCTTCCCGTTCTTTCTTCATCATTTAGTTTTACATCGGGCATTTGATGAATTAAACCATCTACTTCAATAATGAGATGTTTGTCAAGTGAAATAAAATCAGCAATAAATTTATCTATGATATGTTGCCTTCTAAATTTTATTCCATCAAGTTGTTTATCTCTTAATCTGTTCCATAATACTACCTCTGCTTCGGTTTGGCTGCCCCGCATTTGCAAAGCAAACTCTTTTAATGATCTGTAATAAAACGGATCAGCGGTAGCATAATATTCATGAGCATTCCCATTTAATAAATGCTTATAAGATTTTCCATTCTCTGCAAATGTAATTGCCTTTGCTATTTTTTTAATATCTCTCCACTCACCCAAAGCATAATGATCATTCGCATTTATAGAGACTTTCAAAGTCTCCCCTGTGGGGGCAGATTTAGAAGGGGCTTTACATTGCTTTACTACATCTTCAATCATTCCTTCCAACCCCATATGCCTTCCATCATCAGGAGAATAAATTCTTGTTATACCATATCTATGTAGCTCATCAATCTCTGATGGGAGAATCGTTCCGCCGCCGCCACCAAATATTTTAATATGACCACAGCCATTTTCATTAAGCAGGTCTTTCATGTATTTAAAGAACTCAACATGACCGCCCTGATAACTCGTAATGGCAATGCCCTGCACATCCTCTTCAATGGCGCATTCAACAATTTCTGCAACGCTCCTGTTATGTCCAAGGTGAATTATTTCTGCGCCTTTGCTTTGCATTATCCGGCGCATAATATTTATTGCTGCATCATGTCCGTCAAATAAAGAGGCCGCAGTAACTATACGAACATTATTTGTTGGAGTGTAAGACATAATTTATTATCAATCGCTCAAGCAAAAATACAAATAAAGAAGACGAAATAGATTTATGTCATGCGGAATGTGAGGTCAGCGAATTCTTTTATGCTAAGCGTTTCAGCACGCCTGGCAAATAATTCATCCTGTAATATTTCCTGCGTAAATAAACTTTTCACCGCATTACGCATTGTTTTTCTGCGTTGATTAAAAGCAGTTTTTACCAATACCCAAAAAGCCCTTTCGCTTTTAACCAAAAGTTTTTCTTTTACAGATGTTAACCGGATTACCCCGCTTTTTACTTTTGGTTGTGGCGTGAAACATTCGTTGCCTACATCAAATAAATATTCCACATCATAATGATATTGAATCAATACACTCAGCACTCCATAAATTTTACTTCCTTCTTTTGCAGAGGCTCTTTGTGCAACTTCCTTTTGAAACATGCCAATAACCACAGGCACATATTCTTTCCACTCCAAAATTTTAAAAAGAATTTGTGTAGAAATGTTATAAGGGAAATTTCCAATCACAGTGAATGGTTCATTAAAAGGTTTGTCTATCTGTAAAAAGCTTTTATGAATGATTTTATCTTTTAAAGTAGGATATTTTTCGATCAAAAAATCAACTTTCTCTTCATCTAATTCTACAGCTTTAAAGTTTATATCCGGGATCTGCAGGAGGTATTTTGTTAATGCTCCGCCACCCGGACCAACTTCCAAAAGATTTTTAAAAGGATGCTGCTGTAATGCATCTACAATTTTTTTAATGATGCTCTCATCTTTTAAAAAATGCTGGCCAAGTGATTTTTTTAATGTGTACATGCTGGATGCAAATTACATATACCTAGCTTAGAATTTTGTTGCAGTGAGTAAAGCAGTTATAATTATTTACCTTGCAAACTACAAATATTTTAAAATGAACCCAGGCATTTCTGATCACAAACCTATAATTGGATTTACATGTGGTGATGTAAATGGCATAGGCATTGAACTTATTATTAAAACATTATCCGATAACAGGATATTAGAAATATGCACTCCGGTTGTATTTGCCAGCAATAAGGTTATTAATTTTTACAAAAAAAGCGTGCCGGAAATAGTATTCAATTTTATGAACATTAAAGAGCTTACAAGAGTAAATCATAAACAGGTAAATTTATATAACTGCTGGGAAGAAGAAGTTGCTATAACACCCGGAGTAATGAATGAAATTGGAGGAAAGTATGCAATAAAAAGTTTGTTAGCGGGTGCCCAGGCGTTAAAGGAAGGAAAGGTTCACGGATTGGTTACATCTCCCATACATAAGAAAAATATTCAAAGCAGCGAATTTAATCATACAGGTCATACTCCATTTTTAAAAGAAATATTTGGAGTAAAAGATGTGCTCATGTTGATGACCGCAGAAAATTTAAAAGTAGGATTGGTAACAGAACATGTTCCTGTAAAAGATATAGTTCAATACATAACAAGAGAAAGCATTAACAGTAAGCTCCAGGTACTGCATGCAAGCCTGCAACAGGATTTTGGAATTGATAAACCAAAGATCGCGGTATTAGGATTAAACCCTCATGCCGGTGATGAAGGTTTAATAGGCAAAGAAGAAGAAGAAATTATTAAACCTGCAATTAAAGATGCAAAGCAACGTAACATGCTGGTGGTTGGCCCTTTTAGCGCTGATGCATTTTTTGCAAGAGCACAGTATGAAAAATTTGATGCAGTTCTTGCTATGTATCACGACCAGGGATTAATTCCTTTTAAATCATTATCAATTGGTGAGGGCGTGAATTTTACCGCCGGCATTTCAGGAGTTAGAACAAGTCCTGACCATGGAACAGCCTTTGACATTGCCGGAAAGAACCAGGCTGATGAAGGTTCTTTCAGAGCAGCCATATTTACCTGCGTGGATATTATTAACAGCAGAAAAACTTATGAAGACAACAGGAAAAACCCTCTTAAAAAGGTAAGTGCATCTATAGTTGCGAATGCAGTGGATGAGAAGATATTAGAAGAGTGAGACTTTCTTCAATTACTTATGGTTTGTCTTTTCTTCAAACAAACGGGAAAATTTGGGACTTTCCGTCTTAATGGCTTTATCCCAAAAAGTAAAATACAAACCATAGTTATATCTAAACTGCTTGTGATGTAATGAATGATGTGTAGCGCCAATGATCCATTTTCCAATTACGTGTTTATGAAAATTTGCAGGATATGTTTCTATTTCTAAATGATTAATTACACTGCTAAATATCATTAATGTAAGTTGTAATAGGAGAACGTATAAATGCATTGGCAAAAAAACTAAAATTGCCGGTAAAATAATTGCCTGTAATAATCCTTCGATTGGGTGAAAGGAAAACGCAGTCCATGCACTGGTTGTATTGCTCTCATGGTGTGTTTTGTGTATAATTCTGAAAACAGATGGTTTATGCATCCACCTGTGCAGCCAATAATAATATGTTTCATGATTAACATAGAAATTAAAAGACTCACCGGTAAATACACAAAACCATATTCATCAATTGAGGTATACAATTTTGTGTATCCTTTTTGCCACAAAATTGCAGTGATAGTACCTATGCAGGCGAAGATGAGTGCCGTAATTACTGACCATTTTACTTCATTCAGAAATTGCTTCCTGTCTGTTTGTTTTTTACCTAACCATTTCTTAGCCAATTTTTCATTTTGCCAACGGTAAAAAATAGTTGAAAAAATCCTGCTATAAGAAAATAGCGACCAATGATAATAACAAAGAATATCAGAGTGGTAATACAAAATATAAAAGGAACAGTAAGATCTGGCAGAATCAAAGTTTTATAGTATTAAGTAAATACACGATTGTAGAACTAATATAATTACGAAAATATTTGTTGATTAAGTTTGTTTAAGTATTTTTGTAAAAATTTAAACAAAAAATGCTTGCTGATAAAAAATCCAGGGAAGATTACGCCAGGTTTAAAAAATTATACAACACCTATGCACCAAAAGTGTATGGATTTATAAGTAAATATGCAGAAACAAAAGAATTGTCAGAGCAATACATGGAGAAAGTATTTCATCAGGTGTGGCGGGATATAAATTATTTTAATGGTAACGCAGAAAAAAAACTGATGCATATTGTTTTATTAGTATGTAAGCCTGTATTAAAACTAAAAAGCAACAAAAATTCAAATACCTATTCATCAATCTCATGAACAATTTTTCCATTTCACAGCTGCAACAATTTTCAGGTATAAAAGCACATACCATTCGTATTTGGGAGCAGCGCTATAATGCACTTAACCCAAACCGCTCTGAAGGAAATACGAGGTACTATGACAATGATCAGTTAAGAAGATTATTGAACATAGTTAGCCTAATGGACAGCAATTATAAGGTATCTGAACTATGCTTAATGCCGGATGAAAAATTGTTCAGCCTTATTAAGAACAAATTGGTATTACATTCAGAAGAAAAAAGTTCTACAACATATTTTGTATCACAGCTTATTGCTGCAGGTATGTTTTATGACACGAATGCATTTGAAAAAATATTTTCTGTCTGTATAAACCGATTTGGCATAACAGATACTTATGTAAAAATTATCTACCCATTACTTGATAGAATTGGAATCATGTGGAGCAGCGATAGTATGCCCCCTGCACAGGAACATTTTATGAGTAATATTATCAGGCAAAAATTATTTTCTGAAATTGATAAATTACCGCCGGCAAAAACTACAAAAGATACCTGGTTATTATTTCTGCCTGAAAATGAGTTTCATGAAATAGGATTGCTGTTTTCTTATTTCCTTATCCGTAAAGCGGGCAAAAAAGTTATATACCTGGGAGGAAGTGTGCCTTTACAAACACTTATTCTTTCAGTAAACGAAATTAACCCATCTAACCTGTTGTTTTTTTTCGTACATAATGATGATGAGGAAGAATGTGAAAAGTACTGCAATACACTAACAAAGAATTTCGGAAAATTAAAAATTTACATTTCAGGTAATGAAAAATTGATTAGTAATATAAAAAAAGGGAAATCTATTAACTGGATACGTTCTATAGGGGAATTACAAAAAGAATTAAAATAACGATTGAAATTTTTAAAATAATAGTAACAATACATGTCAAGGATTGCGGTAATAGGTTCAGGATTTTCAGGTTTAAGTGCAGCAGCTTATCTGTCTGCAAAGGGTTATGATGTGCATGTGTTTGAGAAAAACGATACGCCGGGAGGAAGAGCCCGTCAATTAAAAACCGATTCAGGATATTTATTTGATATGGGCCCAAGCTGGTATTGGATGCCGGGGATATTTGAGAAATTTTTTAATGATTTTGGCTATTCTGTTACTGATCTATATAAATTAAAATTATTAGATCCATCCTTTGATATTGTTTTTAATAAGAATGATACAATGAGTATCCCCGCCGGATTTTCTGCGCTTTGCGATTTATTTGAATCGATTGAAGAAGGAAGTTCTGCGAGGCTTAAAAAATTTATGGCGGAAGCCGAATACAAATACAAAACCGGGATGGAAAACCTGGTTTATAAACCGGGGCTCTCTATAACTGAATTTAATGATGCAGAATTGATTAAGGGTGCCATTCGCCTGCAGGTATTTTCTTCATTTAGCAAACATGTACGTAAGTATTTTTCAAACCCAAAGCTTATTGCCTTAATGGAGTTTCCCGTTTTATTTTTAGGTGCTACTCCCGAAGATACTCCTGCATTATACAGCTTAATGAATTATGCAGGATTGAAGTTAGGAACCTGGTATCCTGTTGGAGGTTTTGGTAAAGTGATAGATGCGATGAAAGCAGTTGCTGAAAAAAATGGCGCTGTATTTCATTTTAATACAGAAGTAGATAAAATAGAAGTAGAAAATAATACAGTTAAGAACTTAATAGTTAATGAAAAAAAAATCAAATGTGATGGTGTAATTGCTTCTGCGGATTATCATCATGTGGAAAATAAATTATTATCTCCGCGATATAGAAATTATTCTGAAAACTATTGGCAAAGAAAAACGTTTGCGCCTTCCTGTTTAATATTTTATATCGGTGTAAATAAAAAAATAAAATCACTGAATCACCACACGTTATTTTTTGATGAAGATCTTTCAGTTCATTCACAGGAAATTTATAAACAACCTCAATGGCCAACCAAACCATTGTTCTACGTGTGCTGTCCATCAAAATCTGATGAAAATGTTGCACCTGCCGGTCATGAAAATATTTTTCTACTTATGCCTTTAGCAGCTGGTTTGAAAGATTCTGAAGAAATGAGAGAAAAGTATTTTACGATCATGATAAACAGGCTTCAAACCCAAACCGAAGAAGAGATTTTATCTAATATTGATTTTAAGGAAAGCTATTGTATAAATGATTTTGTTAACGATTACAATTCTTACAAAGGCAATGCTTACGGACTTGCGAATACATTGATGCAAACGGCTATTTTAAAACCAAGCATCAGGAATAAAAAAATTAAAAATCTTTTTTATGCAGGTCAGTTAACAGTTCCCGGACCAGGAGTACCGCCTTCAATAATTTCCGGGCAAATAGCAGCAACTCAATTAATGAAACATTTAAAACAAACTATTCATGAAGTTGTTGTTTGATAATGTATCGGTTCAATGCAGTAAAATTACAACACGTGCATACAGCACTAGTTTTACGCTTGGTATTTATTTTCTTAAGAATAAACTTAGAAACCCAATCTATTCAATTTATGGATTTGTACGTTTTGCAGATGAAATCGTTGACAGCTTTCATGGCTATAATAAAAAATATCTACTTGAAAAGTTTAAAGCAGATACTTATGAAGCAATTGAACAAGGCATTTCATTAAACCCTGTATTGAATTCATTTCAGCATGTAGTTCATCAATATAATATTGATGTAAGCTTAATAGAAACCTTTTTAGCAAGCATGGAAATGGACCTGGACAAAAATAATTATTCAAAAGAAAAATATGAACAATACATTTTAGGCTCAGCCGAAGTAGTAGGTCTAATGTGTCTATACGTTTTTACAGAAGGAAATATAGATCTGTATAATGAGCTTAAGCCTTTTGCTATGAAGCTTGGAGCTGCTTTCCAAAAAGTAAATTTCTTAAGAGATCTTAAGGCAGATTATACAGAATTAAACCGCTCCTATTTTCCCGGTATTAATTTGGAACAATTTTCAAGTCAATCAAAACGCCAAATAGAAAACGAAATAGAAAATAATTTTAAAGAAGCATTACTCGGAATAAAAAAATTACCTGCTTCATCAAAGGGTGGCGTATACCTTGCTTACGTTTATTATAAATCTCTTTTTAATAAAATTAAACGGGTGCCTGCAGAACGGGTGCTTACCGAAAGGATAAGGATCAGCAATGGTGGTAAATTAAGATTGATGGCCAATAGTATGTTACAATATAAAATGAATATGCTTTAGAAAATACAAGAGCGGGTACAAAATAAAATTTATGACTGAGTATCTGATACTAACGGACGAAAATGACCATGCAATAGGGATGATGGAAAAGCTTTTAGTTCATAAGCTTGGGCTTTTGCATCGTGCTTTTTCAATATTTATATTTAATACAAGGGGTGAGATACTTTTACAGCAACGTGCAAAAGATAAATATCATTCAGGAGGTTTATGGAGTAATGCCTGTTGCAGTCATCCCCGTTTTGAAGAAAATATTTCAGATGCTGTGGAACGCCGGTTATGGGAGGAAATGGGAATACGGGCTGACACAAATTTTGCTTTCAGCTTTATTTACAAAGTAACTTTTGACAATGGATTAACCGAGCATGAATATGATCATGTATATTTTGGAATAACGGATGATACTCCTGTCCCAAATAAAACAGAAGTATGTAATTGGAAGTATATGAATTTATCAGAGTTAAAGTATGATATAGAAAAGCAGCCGGGCAATTATTCTGAATGGATGAAACTGTGCCTGCCAGGATTAATGAATTACTTTAATGAGTCTTTTTTAAAAACCTCAACTGAAGTTTATGAGCATGTTTCAATATAAAACCGAGCAATTTTTACCCATTAGTATTGATGAGGCTTGGGACTTTTTTTCTTCACCCAAAAACCTTGCAACCATTACTCCGGCTGAGCTGGAATTTAAAATTTTAAGCGACTTGAACAATGAAGAAATTTATGAAGGAATGAAAATTGATTATATAGTTAAACCTATTTTAAAGATCCCTATACTCTGGCAGACGGAAATCATTAAAGTAAATAAAGGAAACTTTTTTACCGACAGGCAATTGAAAGGACCTTATGAAGTTTGGGAACATACACACATTTTCAAGGTTATAAACAATGGGGTATTGATGCATGATGTTATTAACTACCAATTACCCTTCGGCTTTATTGGAAATATTGCCCATGCACTTTTAGTAAAAAAGAAAATAGAAAATATTTTTACATATCGAAAAAATATTCTTGAAAAAATATTTAGAAATGAGCACGTACTTAATTAATGCAATGATAGTTTTAGTGGCTTTTATCGGGATGGAGGGAGTTGCATGGCTTACACATAAATATGTTATGCATGGCTTACTTTGGATATGGCATAAAGATCATCATAAAAAAGAAACTGAGGGTTTTCTTGAACATAATGATTTTTTCTTTTTAATATTCGCTCTGCCGGGTATAGCAGGTTTATTTTTAGGGATGAAAAATGATTATAATTTTCTCTTCTGGATTGGTTTGGGAATTACATTATATGGAATTTGTTATTTTCTGGTACACGATATTTTTATTCACCAGCGATTTAAAATATTCAGAAAAGCTGATAGCAATTACTTTAAAGCTATTCGCCGGGCACATAAAATTCATCATAAACATTTAGATAAGGAACAGGGCGAATGTTTTGGAATGCTTTGGGTGCCTTTTAAGTATTTTCGAAACCGAAAGGTTTAATGATGAAATATCTTTATCTTCTTATTGATTTTTTTACAGTAATTATTCCCTTCCTGTTTTCTTTTCATCCTAAAATTAAATTTTATAAGGAATGGAAATGGTTTATCCCGGCGAACATGGTAACAGCAATTATTTTTGTTATTTGGGATATTGTTTTTACAAAACTTGGCGTATGGGGATTTAACGAAAGGTATCTTTTAGGAATTTATTTTTATAATCTTCCAATTGAAGAGATATTATTCTTTATCTGCATTCCATATGCCTGTGTCTTTACTTATTATTGCCTTAACAGGTTCAATAAAATAAAGTTGAGTGCAAAAGCAGAACAATGGATTGTTCATTTACTTTCTTTTTCACTCTTAATAACGGGAAGTATTCTTTATTATAAATTATATACCGCTTCAGTATTTATTAGTTTAGCGATCATTTTGTTATTAATAAAATATTTTTTAAAAAGAGATTGGCTGCTTAAACTCATTACCATATATCCACTTTTATTAATTCCTTTTTTTATAGTGAATGGGCTATTAACCGGCACGGGATTACAGGATCCGGTGGTGTGGTATAACAATCTTGAAAATATGGGATTGCGAATTCTAACAATACCCATCGAAGATATTTTTTACGGATTTGAATTGATCCTGCTAAATGTTTTCTTCTACAAACTTTTTAGATCAACTTCCGGGCTGAGTGTAACTCTGTAAAGCCTTTACATAATTTTCAAAAGCATCTACACCTTTAGGCGTTATTTTACAAATGGTTAGGGGGTAATTATCTTTAAACTGTTTAGTCACTTCAATATATCCTGTCTCTTTTAACTTGGTTATCTGAACGCTTAAATTACCTGCTGTTGAATTTGTTTTTTCTTTTAGAAAAGTAAACTCAGCTTCTTTTACTCCTAATAAAAGACTAACAACTGCAAGGCGAAGAGGCGCATGTAATATGGGGTCAAGTTCTTTAAACATTAACTGCTTTTTTGTGCCTGTAAAACATTCTTCTCAATATTAGTCCCGGGATTAACCAGTTAAAAATTCCTGCCAGTCCATTCAATAACATATCATAAGCAGTAGATGTATAGCAAGAGATAATAAAGAAAATGTAACATAGAATTGCCGCCCATGTCATTGGTTTAAACTTATGCGCAATTCCTGTTACGAGTGTTGGTATTGCATAAAGTATCAGCAATAAAGAACCATGGCTTAAAGGAAAAAGATGGAATGGCTTTGTTGTTCCATCTGCATTTTTTTGGATCAAAGAAATACCTTCTGAAGTAAGAAATTTTTCTGTAACCCCGGGGACTACATTAAAATAAAAAACAAGGGCAAATATACTGATGCCGTACACTACCCAAATTGTATTCATTGCAGCCTCAGTATGCGTTACAACTTTTCGGGTTTTATGTTCCCTGATCGAAATAAGTATTTGAGGAATGATAGCAGCCATTACGATTAGCCATATATCAAAG
>JAYVEA010000359.1:0-7775 GCA_043749085.1 Chitinophagales bacterium | reverse complement strand
ATGATGCACAGAAAAAATTTCCTAAAGGATTAAAAATTGTAAAACCATATTTGCGTTACACTCCGCAACCAAATATTGATTAAGAAAAGCAGCCCCCTCTATCTCCCCCGATAGGGAAGAAAACGGAGAAGATCGATTAAGAAGAGTATATTATTTTTTTATTACTCCCTTCTAATCTTTATTGGACTAAGGTAAAAACAACTGCTGCTGATAAACCACCTGCTAAGGGGGCAAGTACCGGCACCCATGCATATCTCCACTCACTGGCACCTTTGTGTGTAAGAGGCAACAATTGATGAATGATCCGTGGCCCAAGGTCCCGAACGGGATTGATTGCATACCCTGTTGGTCCGCCAAAACTAAGGCCGATACCTAATACCAAAAGCGCCACAGGAAGTGCATCAAGTGAACCTAAACTGTTTGAAGGCGACACAATAAATAATATTGCCAAGACAAAAACAAATGTGCCTAAAAATTCAGTAAGGAAATTATGTTTAGAGCTTTTTATAGCGGGACTTGTTGCAAAAACTGCCAATGTACTGGCTGCATTTTCTGTAGCTTTGAAATGTTGTAAATAAGCAAGCCAGACAATTACACTTCCCGCCATAGCGCCAAGCAATTGGCCGGCTAAATATTGTGGAACAACCTGCCAGCTTATTTTCTTTAAGTATAACAGCGCAATGGTAACGGCAGGATTTAAATGTGCACCGCTGTTTCTGGCAGCAACATATACTCCAACAAAAACAGCAATGGCCCATCCGAACGCAATAACGATCCAGCCACTGTTATGTCCTTTTGTTTTATTTAAAACTACATTGGCAACCACTCCGTTTCCGAGAGCGATCAATATGGCTGTGCCTAAAAATTCACTTAAAAAAATAGACATAGAAATTAGTTAAGGTTAAAGAATAATGTAAGAGAAATAAATATATTTAATCTGCTGCCCATACCTGCGCCGCTTTAATTGCTTTTTTCCATTGATAAATTTCTTTCTGCCTTTCTTCATTTTTCATCATGGGTTCAAACTTTTTTTCTGCTTCCCAGTAATTTTCAATTTCATTTGTATCCTTCCAAAAATTAATAGCAAGCCCGGCAAGATAAGCAGCTCCCAAAGCAGTAGTCTCAGTTATTTTTGGCCGTATAACAATGCAGTCAAGCAGATCACTTTGGTATTGCATCAGCAGGTCATTTGCCGTGGCGCCTCCGTCTACTCTTAATTCTTTTATAGGCAATGCTGAATCCGCATTCATAGCATCCAACACATCCATGGTTTGCAATGCAATACTTTCAATAGATGCTCTTGCAATATGTGCTTGTGTAGTACCACGTGTAATTCCAAAAATAGTTCCTCTTGCAAATTGATTCCAATAAGGTGCACCGAGACCAGTAAAGGCAGGAACAAAATAAACACCTCCATTATCTTTCACAGAGGTTGCCAGTTTTTCCACTTCAGCAGAAGTCTTTATAATTTCCAAACCATCCCGCAGCCATTGCACTACTGCACCACCAATAAAAACACCTCCTTCCAAAGCATAGGTTGTAGTGTTACCTATTTTCCATGCAATTGTTGTGAGCAAATTATTTTTGCTCAAAACAGGTTTATCGCCGGTATTCATCAACATAAAACAACCTGTGCCATACGTATTTTTTACCATGCCGGGGTTGATACACATTTGTCCAAATAATGCGGACTGCTGATCACCTGCAATACCACAAACAGGTATGCGGGTAGCCGTAAAAATTTCTTCAGTTTCTCCATATACTTCGCTGCTCGATCTTACTTCCGGGAGCATGGAAACAGGAAGGTCAAATAGTTTCAACATTTCTTCATCCCATTGTAACAAATGAATATTGAACAACATGGTTCGTGAAGCATTGGTAACATCTGTGGCATGCACTTTACCATTGGTAAGCTTAAATAAAAGCCATGAATCAATTGTTCCAAAACACAGGTCCCCATTCTCAGCTTTTTTTCTTGCGCCTTCAACATTATCCAGTATCCATTTTAATTTAGTAGCTGAAAAATATGCATCTATTACCAGTCCCGTTTTTTGCTGAATATTTTCTGCATGTCCTTTATCTTTTAATTCATTGCAGTATTCAGATGTGCGTCTGTCCTGCCATACGATTGCATTATACACAGGTTGATGTGTGTGCCTGTCCCATACGAGTGTAGTTTCCCTTTGATTGGTGATCCCGATGGCAGCAATATCATGAATGGTGAGACCGGCTTTTAAAATAACTTCAGTTGCCACGCCTAATTGTGTGTACCATATTTCGTTTCCATCATGTTCCACCCAGCCGGGTTGAGGAAATATTTGTTTAAATTCTTTTTGCGCTATGGCTTTAACAGCTCCTTTCTTATCAAAAATTATAGCACGTGAGCTTGTAGTTCCCTGGTCAAAGGATAGAATATATTTTGACATGCAATCGTGTTTTGGAAATGAAGGGAATTCATTTATTTACAAATAACAATATAATGAAAAGATTTATAATTGATATTTTTATCGATTAGGCATCAGGTATCGATCATATAGTTTTTTGCAACGTCATTAAAGTTTTTTATTTCCTCATCTATCCATCTTTCATCCTTATTCATTTCTGTTGCCATTACCTTAGCAATTATTGGTGCAATGCGTATGCTTTCTTTTGCATCCAATAACAATGCTCTTGTCCGCCTGCTTACAACATCTTCTGTTGTCCTGGCCATTTCTTCTCTCACAGACCATAATACCTGTGCTTTGTGAATGTTTAATTTTTCGCTGATCCATTCATCTCCTGTTTCTGTAATTAATTTTTGTATTGCTGCTTCGTCACTTCCATAAAAATACAATGGGTCTTTTGTGTCCTTTTGTTTTGAATAACCATGAATAGGTAAAGAAGCTGTTACGGAAGATGTACTCTTCCATTGGAATTCCGTTTCAATTTTGTCAACCATGTCTTCTCCCATTTTTCTGTAAGTTGTCCATTTGCCACCCAATATGGTAAACAGTTTTGATCGTGAAATCATTATTTTATGGCTTCGTGATATTTCTTTGGTGTCATAATTTTTTTCTTTTGGAGCGGCGAGAGGACGAAGCCCTGCAAACACGCTAAGCACATCTTTACGTGCAGGCGCTAACATAAGATATGCCGATGCAGTTTGGAGAATAAAATTAATTTCTGTTTCTAACGCCACAGGTTCCAGCGAAGCCTTTTGTATCGGCGTATCTGTTGTGCCCACAATAAGTTTATTATGCCAGGGAACAATAAATAAAACCCTGCCATCACTGGTTTTAGGGATCATGATGGCATCCTCGCCGGGTAAAAACTTTTTATCAAGTACAATATGTACTCCCTGGCTGACTGAAATATTTTTTTTTGCTTTTGGTTCATCCATTAGCAATATATCATCTGCAAAAACGCCTGTGGCATTTACAACGGCTTTTGCTTTTATAATAAAATCTTTTCCAGTTTCTGTGTCAGAAACGATTGCTCCATTCACTTTTCCATTTTCTTTAAGCAAGCTTTTTACCTGCATGTAATTAATGGCATAGCCTCCTTTATCAAAAACTGTTTGAGCAATGTTAATCGCTAATCTTGCATCATCAAACTGTCCGTCGTAATAAGAAACACCTCCTTGTAATTTCTTGGAATTTATATTTGGCAGATCTTTTATCACTTCCTGTTTAGAAATAAAAACAGATCGGCCCATACTTAAGCGTCCGGAGATCCAGTCATACAGTTTTAAACCGATGGTATATTTTAATCTGTTCCACGTGCTGTAAATGGGAATAATAAATCTTAGATTTTTTACAAGATGAGGGGCATTCTTATATAACAAGCCTCTTTCAATACTGGCTTCCCGTACAAGTTTTACATTGCCCTGCGCAAGATATCTTACACCTCCATGAACCAGCTTTGTACTTTTTGATGAGGTAGATTTTGCAAAATCTGATTGTTCAACAAGGAGTGTAGAATACCCACGGGTACAGGCATCCAGGGCGATGCCCAAACCTGTTGCTCCGCCACCAATAACTAAAATATCCCAAATTTTTTCAGTATTTATTTTTGTTATTACGTCTTCTCTCTTCATAATGTTTACAGTAGCTTATTACACGATTAAATATTTTCGTATTTTGTGAAGAGGGCAGTATGTTGTTTTTCAGAATTTAATTCCTGTTCTTTTTTAATTGTTGCAATAATGCTCTCATATCTTTTGGCAGTTCTGCTTTAAGATCAAACTGTTTATTATTTTGGTCTTTAAATTTTAATTGGTAAGAATGTAGGGCCAGCCTGCTCAACATCGGTCTTTCTACCTCATCATGTTTGCTTAATTTAAATTTTTTCTTGAAAGAAGAAAGTAAAATAGGTTTTAGATCTCCATATAATTCATCACAGGCAATCGGGTGGCCAAGATGTTTCATATGAACACGAATCTGGTGTGTTCTTCCTGTTTGAATTTTAAATTGAACTAAAGAATAAATCCCATATTCTTCCTGCATTTCGTATTCTGTTGTGGAAGGTTTTCCTTTGGCATGAACAATCATCATTCCTTTTTTTATTGGATGTTCCATTATGGATTCTTCAATTATTCCTCTTTTGTTTTGAAGTGAGCCCTGAATTATTCCCTGGTAATATTTTTCTACATTTCTTTGTTCGAACTGTTGAGAAAGAAATTTATGTGTTACTTCATCTTTGGCGAATAAAATTATTCCGCTTGTATCTTTATCTAAGCGATGAACAATAAATATTTTTTCATATTGCTGTTGTAATGTTTTATACAATGAGTTCAACATCTCATCATGCCTGTCGGGTATGGTTAATAAGCCAGACGGTTTGTTTACAGCAACAAATTTTTCATTCTCAAAAATGATACCCCCAGCCACCCTAAAGGGGCGATTGAAAACTTTAATTTTTCCGGAAAAATTTTCCATATTAGTGATCTTGTTCTTTCTCCTTCCCTTTGGGGGAAGGGCGGGAGGGGGCTGTATATTTAAGCAATCGGATTTCCTTCTCGCTTAAATAGCGCCATTTCCCTCTTTCCACATTTTTTTTGGTAAGGCCTGCATACATAACTCTATCCAGCGCTTTTACATCATAACCAAAATGCTCAAAAATGCGACGGACAATTCGATTACGTCCGCTATGTATTTCTATCCCGATAATTGCCTTGTCATTTGAATCAGCGTATGCTAAAGCATCAGCGTGTATTTCGCCATCCTCCAGGGTTATACCGCTTACTATTTTATCAAAATGTGCTTTGGTGACAGGTTTATCTAATTTAACCTCGTACACTTTTTTTATATTATAGCTTGGGTGTGTGAGTCTTTGCGTAAGCTCTCCATCGTTGGTAAATAATAAAACGCCTGAAGTATTTCTATCTAATCTTCCTATCGGATAGATTCTTTCCAGAGTAGCATGTTTAATTAATTGCAATACTGTTTTTCTTCCCTGCGGATCATCAGTCGTGGTTATATAATCTTTAGGTTTATTTAAGAGAATATAAACCATATTTTTTGTGACAAATAATTTTTTGCCATTGAATATAATCACATCTTTATCTGTTACTTTAAATCCCGGTTCGGTAACAACATTTCCATTTACTGTTATCTTTCCTTCTTTTATTAATGGCACAGCATCTCTTCGTGAACCCACCCCGCAATGCGCAATAAACTTATTTAAAGGCATTTCTGAAAAGGAAGTCTCTGAGTTTGTAGTTGGTGGTTTGTAGCCTGCCTGTCCGGTAGGCAGGTTTGTAGTTTGTTGCGGTGCCGTATTTTCTAATTTCTTATTTCTTATTCCTGATTTCTTATTTCCCTGCGGATACTTTTGTCTTTTATCAGGCTCACGATGAATTGGAACTTGTGCGGAAGAAGCGTAGCCTTGTTTTTTTAATTCTCTTTTTTCTTCAAACCTTTTATTAATAGCTTCAGCCCTTAATTTTTTAGCTACTTTTTTTTCCTGTTTGAACTTTTCTTTAATCGCAGCATTATTTTTCTTTACTACGAATTTTTTAAATGGTTGCTGACTCATATCATGGAAGTATTTACTGTTTTACAACAGGGATGAACAGCGAAGGTAACTCATTTCATTATTTCAATCTCAGGTAACGGTGCACATTAAATTATGTATGATATGATATTGAAGAAGTAAATTAGCAGGATAAAACAGCTTTATGAAAAAGTATCTTTTCATTTTTATATTTCCTTTTACCATTTTGTTTGCGCAGAAAAAAGTTACACTTCCAAATGGCTGGAGCCTTACACCTGCAGGCCATAGCTTTATGCTCGGTGATCTTCCCCTGAATATTGCGGTTTCTACGTCAAAAAAATATATGGCTGTTACCAATAACGGCCAAAGTAAACAATACCTTCAATTAATAGATGTAAAAAATGAAAGAGTACTGGACAGCATAACAATCCCCAGGAGTTGGCTCGGCATTAAGTTTTCTGCAGATGAAAAATATTTATATGCTTCCGGTGGAAATGATAACTGGATATTAAAGTATGCTGTTACCTATAATAAGTTGGTTTTAAAAGATAGTATCAAACTCGGTAAAAAATGGCCCAATAAAATTTCTCCTGCCGGTATTGATATAGACGATGTAAAGCATTTGCTTTATGTGGTTACCAAGGATAATAATATGTTGTATACAGTGAATCTCAAAACCAAAAAAATTAAAGATTCGCTCAAGCTTCCCGCTGAAGCTTATACCTGCCTGCTTTCACCTGATAAAAAACGTTTATACATCTCCTGCTGGGGCTGCGATAGAATTTTGTTCTATAACTGTGTATCCCATAGATTGGAAGGTGATATAGCCGTTGGAGATAATCCCAATGATATTTGCCTTACAAAGGATGGAAGATATTTATTCGTTGCCAATTCAAATGACAACAGTGTGTCTGTTCTTGATACTAAAAATAAAAAAGTAATAGAAACCCTAAACTGTGCACTCTATCCAAACGCACCTTCAGGTTCTACAACAAATGGCGTTGCATTAAGTGATGATGAAAAAACTTTGTATATAGCAAACGCAGACAATAATTGTCTTGCCGTATTTGAAGTAAGTAAACCGGGTTTCAGCAGCAGCAAAGGATTTATCCCTACCGGGTGGTATCCTACCTGTGTAAGAGTAGTTGGGAAAAAAATATTTGTAGCTAACGGCAAAGGTTTTACCTCAATGGCTAATCCTTATGGTCCTAATCCTGCGGTTACATGGCAGGAAGTAAATTACCATGGTGGTGATAAAAATAAACCCCCAAAAGAGCAGTACATAGCAGGCTTATTTATTGGAACTATGAGTGTTATTGATGCGCCTTCAGAAAAACAACTTGGTAAATTTTCAAAGCAGGTGTATGACAACACTCCTTACACAAAAGAAAAAGAAACCATAGCTGATGGCAAAAAAGGAAACCCCATCCCAACAAAAATTGGTGATCCATCTCCCATTAAATATGTGTTTTATATTATTAAAGAGAACCGCACTTACGACCAGGTACTGGGTGATGTAAAAGAAGGCAATGGTGATACAAGCCTTGTTTTATTTGGGAAAAAAATTACACCTAACCAACATAAACTCGCAAAGGAATTTGTGTTACTCGATAATTTTTATTGCGATGGAGAAGTAAGTGCAGACGGCCACAGTTGGAGCACGGGAGCATATGCAACTGACTTTCTTGAAAAAAACTGGCCTTCAGAATACAGCGGCCGCGGGGGAGAATATTATTCTTTGGCAGAAGGAACAAGAGAAATTGCAAATAACAAAGGAGGTTTTATTTGGGATCATTGTAAAA
>JAYVEA010000358.1:0-7781 GCA_043749085.1 Chitinophagales bacterium | reverse complement strand
CAAACAATCCATATCCCCGTGCATGCCAGAAGGTTGGATAGTTAGGATTTTTAGGATGATCAATAATTACTATGCTTACAAAATCATTGCCCATCTTTCCATAAACTTTACACCATGCAGCTCTTGTACTCCATGCACTGTCGCCTTGTATTCCTTCGCTGGTAATGTAATTGCCGTTAGGAATATTATCAGTGCCGCCTTTTACTATGGTAACATTTCCTTTGTCGTCAGTAAATTTTTGATCTTTGGTAGTAGGTATCTGCAGTTCATGTGCAAGCCGCATTCCAAGCATACCATCTTTAGCATCTGTAAATTTTATTTCAGTGTTTGCTTTTAAAATAGTTGTGCGGTCAATAATTCGTTTATGACCAACCTGGCTAAATTCAAATCGTGTTGTCTCTTCGAGCAGTGTTTCATTTTTTTGGTTTGCCCAGTTGGCGTGATAGGATAATATTCCTTTTGCACCACTTTTAGTTTCAAGAATCTTATCAGTTTTTATCCAGCCGTATAAATTATTTTTTTCTTTTGGAATGGCATAAGAGTTATTCCAGAAGTCTAGTCCATTTACATTTTCATAATTAAACCAGATACCAATGTGATGCGGATGATCAGTAGGATCACCTGGCTTTGGGTTTAATGGGAATCCTCTTGTAACATCCGTTCCGCCTGCTGTATACACAGGATACAAAACGGGTTTCTCCAAAGTGTCAGGATATAAAAAGCTGGTGAATAATTTATTTCCAATCGTGATATTTATCCTTTTTGCATTAGCATCTTTTACAACTTTTACCATTTCATTTTTTTGTGCAAAGGAGGTTGATATAAAAAAAATTATTACAGTAAATGTTATTATTAGCTTTTGTAAAAGATTCATTTTGATTTTTTAGTGATATTTTTTCCTTGCCACAAAGGCACTAAAGGCAGAAACCTGCCTGCAGGTAGGCAGGGTTTCACACAAAAAAATCTTTGTGCCCCTTTGTGATTTTGTGTCTTCGTGGCAATTACATTAATATTTAAACACCTTACCATTCGCCATCACCTGCTGTGTCTTTTCATCAAAGGTTACTTTGGCGCCTGTATGCACTGCGGCATTGGTCATAATGGTTGCAATGGAATGGCTGTAACCTGCTTCCACAGGCGCATTGGGAGTTTTACGACTGCGAACACATTCCATCCAGTTGCGAATATGATTTGATGTAAGCTTATCGCCGCCGGTGTTTGCACTTGCCACAACTTTCTCTACCAAACTCAAACTCATCTCCGGTAATAAGAACGGTTCCATTTTCATTTCATCCGCAAATCTTTTTGTTAATCCACCTTTGGGAGAAACCTTATTGGTGTTCAGATTTAATTCACCGCCGTTTGAATAATAAATTTCTGCAGGGTTCTCATCACCATTGTGCATGCGTGAAGAAAACGTTACCTGGAAGCCTGATGTTGGATCTGCCGTAGGTCCATAATCCAGCACAACACCTGTGGTATCCCAGTTCTTTCTTCCATCCTTCCACATGTAAATTCCGCCATTGGCAACAACGCTTCTTGGATGCTGAAGTCCGCTGAACCAATGCACCGTATCAATCTGGTGACTCATCCATTGTCCCGGCATGCCTGAAGAGTAAGGCCAGAACAAACGGAACTCCAAATATTTTCTTGCATCAAAACTTTCGTAAGGCCGGTTGAGCAACCATCTTTTCCAGTCAGTATCTTCTTCTTTTAATTGAGGTACCAAAGCCGGTCTGCGCCAGCGTCCCGGCTGGTTTACATTCCATGTTAGTTCCACCATGGTAATGGCGCCAAACTTTCCTGACCGTATATATTCATTGGCTGCATGGTAATTGGCACCACTTCTTCTTTGCGAACCTATCTGCACAATTTTATTGGAAGCCTTAACTGCTTTTATCGCCGAATGGGCATCATCCATTGTTTCGGCAAAAGGTTTTTCCACGTAAGCATCCCATCCATATTTTACCGCTTCAACCGTATGCAGCGCATGTTGAAAATCCGCAGTACTTAAAAACACTGCATCCACTAATTTCTTATTATACATTTCTTCGTTGTTACGGCAGGCAACTACATCATGCTGCATTTTTTCTTTCCAGAAAGCAGCGCCTTCTTCTCTTCTTTTATTCCAGATATCAGAAACTGCAACTATCTCAAAATTCAGGTCTTTATAATGATTCATAAAGCAGGGTGCATGCGACCCTTTATGCCTGTCAGAAAAGCCAATAACGCCAACCCGTACACGGTCGTTGGCACCCATAATTCTTTTATAGCTTTTTGCGCTGAGACCTGCTTGGGCAGCCAATACACCAGCGCCTGCCAGCGTTGATTGCTTAATAAAATAGCGACGAGAATTTTTCATGCTGAGAAGTTTAATGTGAGTATTAATCGTGGGATAAACTTACTATTATCCCGTGAGTAATCAATAGCAGGTAGCGCTTTTATTTATTAAGAAAAGAATTTTGGGGACGGGCTTTGGTTGCTAATTGAAGACCCTCTTTACCAGAAGGGATATTAATAGTTTAATTTATGTTCTAAAATCAAACATTATTTTGTTTGATAATTAAACATTGCTTAGTTTTGCCTTAATTAAAAAACTATTAACATGCCAACAACCCTTTCACAAAAAGAAATAGGGAAAAGAATAATGGAATTAAGAAAAGCCAAGGGACTATCCCAGGATGAACTGGCAAAGGAACTTACTATTCCACGTTCGTCATTGGCTCAGATAGAACTGGGTAACCGTTCTGTAGATGTAAGAGAGCTCATAAGGTTATCCCGGTTGCTGGAATTTTCTTTGGATGAATTTTCAGGGAAAGAATTCAGCTCAGTAAAGGAAGAATTAAAAGACGAGAAGGTTATAAAAGAAAAAATTAAGGAACGGGTATCAGTACCTGCAATGAGTGTTTCTAAATTTAAAAATGTTTTGTTATACATCCTGGAACGCTGTGCAGGCAAGCCTAACGTTGGGGAAACAGTTCTGTATAAACTGCTTTACTTCTCTGATTTTAATTATTACGAATTATATGAAGAACATTTATCGGGTGCCCGCTATCGCAAGCTGCCTTATGGCCCTGTGCCATTGAGTTTTGAAAAGATCGTAAGCAGCATGATTGAAAAAGGAGAGATCAAAAAAATAAAGACGGAATATTTTAATAAGCTGCAAACAAGATATCTGCCGTTGGAGAAAGCAGACCTTACTAAATTATTGGCAAGCCAAAAGGAAGTGATTGATAAAGTGATTGACCAGATGAGTGACTGGTCTGCTGCAAGTATCAGTGATTATTCTCACAATGATATGCCGTGGAAAGCTTCTAAAGAAGGGGAGATAATAGAATATGAACTGGCATTTTATCGTGACCCTCCATTTTCTGTAAGAAATTATGGTAATGAAATTGAAGAGCCATGACTTTTGAAGAACTGGAGGAATATAAGAGAGACCTGAAACACCTGCTTAAAAAATACAGGACATTGACTGATGATATTGCTGTTGTAAAAAAGGTTTTAATTGTACAGCCTGATGAAAGGCCGCCGTTTAGTTTTAGAATTAGTGACCTGGGAATTACAACCTGTGTAATAAAAGTAAAGAAGATTGCCTGCCGTGCTTTAAAAGGAAGAGGTGTGAACTCAGGACTGCGATTGATATATGCATACTTTAAAAAAGAAGAAAGAATTGTAATGATAGAATTATATCATAAGAATGATAAAGAGAATGAGGATAAGGGGAGGATTAGGAAATATTTTAAATAATGGTTCGTGCAGACACGAACTAAGGCAAGAGAGTGTAACTAAGCTATATTATTTTTCAGAATTAAAACGAACCAGTTTTTCCCAATCTATCGAACCATCCTCTTTACAAAAAGTATCGGCAAATTCTTTTGTAAATAAATTTATCATTTGGGCATACGAAACCATGAAGTCATCATTTCTTTCTTTCGCCTGATGTCCTAAGGGTTCAATAATTTTTGTAAATAATTCTTTATCTCCCGAAATGAATTCCCAAAATCTTTGACCGCAATATTTAAAGTATTCACCTTTATCAGGTTGGTTATCTCTGCCATAACAACATCCGTTTACAGCTATAATATTGAGTTGCGAATTACTAGTTCTTAATGTTTTCTTGGCTGTTTTAAAATCAGAAATTAATTTAATTATCTGACTGCTGTTTCCCCAATTCGGTCCTGATTTAATTGTTACAATATATCTCACATTCTTTAAATCAAATTCTAAGTCAATACCAAGTATTCCAGACTTTCTCCCATGATATACTTTTTCATTAATAAATATTGCAAGTCCTTCCATCCAGTTCCCAAATATTCCTTCTTCTTGTGAAGAAATAAAAGCATCAGTAAAACTTTTTATTATATCCTGTGCGGTAAGAATGTATTTAGCCTTAAAGAGATATGGATTCTTTTTACTTAATACTGTTTTAAGTTTAAGTTGATTTAAACCTGCAATTCTTTTTTTATGAAATGTTCCGATGTTTTCTTCAACGTACTTTGATACGTCGGTTAGATTTAGTTTTGGCATAATCAACTTTAGGCTCTAATAAATATAATTCAACCGGCTTTAATTGTTCTTTTACCATATCATAATATTCAGGTACCACATCAATTCCAATAGAATTTCTTTTCATCCTGTTAGCAACGATAAGTGTTGTTCCTGAACCCATAAACGGATCTAACACAGTATCCTTTTCTTTTGTAAAAAGTTTTATAAACCATTCGGGCAATTCTTCAGGAAATGCAGCACTATGATTTTTATTATTGCATTCTGTGGCCAGATGTAAAACATTTGTAGGATAAGCCTTATCTCTTTCTAACCAATTGGAAATATTTTTTCCAAACCCACTTCCTACTTTTGAGTTATCACGAATCTTATCTGTGTCGGAAAGGTTTTTCAATCTTGACTTTGCCCAATTACCCATTGGAACCATTACTTCTTCCTGATACATTGAAAATTTTCTGTCTTTATTAAATTGAAGAAGCCTTTCCCAAGAATCCCTAAAGCGATTGGGCCATTTACCAGGGTATGAATTTTTCTTATGCCATATAAATTCTTCAGTCCATAACCAACCTTGTTTTTTCATTTCCAATATTAATTCCATAACATACGTGCTTCGTTCACCTTCCACAACTTTCTCTTTAATATTCAAGATAAAAGTTCCTGTTGGTTTTAAAACCCTTAAAAGCTGTTTGGAAATTGGAAGAAACCATTCTACATACTTATCATGTCGAATACCTCCATAAGTTCCTTTACGTTGGTCAGCATAAGGTGGTGAAGTAATGATGAGGTCAACAGAATTATCTGCAATTTTCTTTAGTTCATTTTTACTATCTCCTAGGAATAAATCCGTTCTTATCTCCATTAATAAGTTTTATTGCAATTTAATCAATTACCATTAAGTAGAAGAGATTGTGTAGAACTGTGTTTGCTCAACAATGTTCTATCTTTTATTTCCAGGTTATTTAAATGTTGTAAACTAAGCACGCCACCGGATAACGCCAACCTTTAGCAAGATGTTACGCAAACGCAAATGAAAGTTGCGGACAGGAATAATGTTGAACAGGAGTTGCAATAGCTGAACCGGTAATATAATAAACCGCTGTTTCTTCATATCGTGATGCAACAATCATCTTTACGCCTTCAGCATGGTCATTAAATAATTGCTCCACAAGCTTGGGGCAATTATTATTTTTTGAAAGATGCGACAGGAAAAGATGGCTCATGAATGAAGGCTTATGAATTGTAAAAAGTTCCAATGCCTGTTTATTACTTAAGTGTCCATTACCTCCGCGGATGCGGTTCTTTAAAAAGTATGGATACCTTCCTTCTTCCAGCATGGTTTCATCATAATTCGCTTCCAAAAATGCTGCATTACATTGTTGAAAATATTTGATCAGGCTTTTGCAGGCAATACCAACGTCAGTAAATATTCCAATTTTTATTTTGTTACAATCAACAACAAAACTATAAGGGTCTGCGGCATCATGAAACTTGGGAAAACCGGTTATTGAAAGATCGCCAATAATAACCGGCTGGTGCGCTGTAAAAGATTGTACTAAATGTTTCTGCAGCTTAAGCCTGCTGTAGTTAAGCGTAGCATGCGTTATGTAAACAGGCAGCAGGTATTTTTTAGTTAGCACCGGCAACCCGCTGGTATGATCTGTATGTTCATGCGAAACAAAAACAGCTTTTACATTTTTAATGTTGAGCCCAAGGCGCTTCATTCGTTTTTCTATTTCTGTACATGATATGCCTGCATCTATCAGAACAGCCTCTGTGTGGTTACCAACGTAATAGCAGTTGCCGTTACTCCCTGAATTTAATGATGTGATGAATAAAGACATAAGCAATGCAAAGAAGTTTTGGAATTACATAGCCTATTGCGCAATAGTAGCTAGGTTTGAGAACTGCAACAGGCTTCAAGTACTCTCAGTGCTTTCATAGTGCCGTAAGTTTTTTTACGGGAATGATTTAGCAGGGAAGTAAAAAGCGTAACGTGATTAGCCTGTTTTACATTTTTATCAACCAATGCATTTATAAAAACACGCTCAAGTATTTTTTCTGCTATTTCCTTTTGCTTCACCACGGTTAAAATTCTTCCATATAATGCGGGAGCATATTTATCATATAGCTCTGAAACCACAGCCTGGTCCCCGTTTAATGATTTGGCACTTTCGTTTATCTCGTTTATTAAATCCTGCATATGTATTTCAAATATAAGATTTCATTTTTACAAAAATGCTTTCATAGCTGCAATAGTTTCTTCGGGCTCGCTCATGTGAGGACAATGTCCTGTAGCTTTAAGAATGACCATTGTATTGTTGGGTGTATTTTCATGAATGTAATTGCCTGCTTCAAGCGGTGCAAGAATATCCTCAGAGCATTGCAGCATAAGGCTTTCAACAGGAATGTTGGGGAGGTCTTTTCTATTATCTGATAAAAAGGTGACCCTGGCAAAATCTTTTACAATCTGCCGGTCGGTAGTACAGAAATTATTCTCCATCTCTTCGGCTAATTCCGGTCTTTCAGAATTTCCTATTATTTGCGGCGACATTAATTTAGCCCATCTTATAAAATCATCATCCATTATTTCAAATAAGGCATCAATATCTTCCTGTTCAAAACCTCCTGTATATCCATCACTATTAAGATAACATGCGGAAGGTCCGATAAAAATCAGTTTCTTAAAAGCGGAAGGTTCTTTAATTGAAGCCAATGCCCCAATGATACTGCTGACCGAATGGCCTACAAAAATTGCGTCTTTAATATTTAGCTCATTACATATATCGAGGATATCCTGAGCATATCCATCCAGAGTACTATATTTTGTTTTATTGTATGCAGAAATATCAGATTTGCCGGCTCCTACATAATCAAAAAGGACAAGTTTGTAATCATCTTTGAACGCATAGGTTATACGTTTCCATGCATTTTGACTGCATCCAAAGCCATGAGCAAAAAGCATTACCTGTTCTCCGTTGCCTTGTATGGTTACATTATTTCTTTGTAAAATGTTTTTCAATTAGCCCGTATATTCTTAAGTATAAAGATAAAGTAATATTAATTTTTTAGGAAAAACGAATTTTATTTTGATTGTATAAGTTCGGTTACAATTCTATTTTCTTTAACCTTGGAACCAAAAGATGCATAATTAACCATGCAACAAGATAAGCCAGTCCGCAAATGATAAACATAATATAATAGCCTGTTTCAATGCTTCCCAACGCCTTGTAATGATCAAAAAGTTTTCCGGCCAGCATTGCAATTAATATACC
>JAYVEA010000357.1:0-7886 GCA_043749085.1 Chitinophagales bacterium | reverse complement strand
TTATTACTTTGGGAATGACATTCTCAGGAATGGCTGTTAATAGTCCTTTAAAGTGGTTGTCTTATATCATTTTTATTATAGGGGTTATAATAGCAATTAATCACTATGGTAAACAAATAAATTACAATTCTACATTTGGTAATTATTTTGCACACGGATTCAAAATATCCGCACTCGTAACTATTATAATGATCGTTTATTCGGTAATCTTTATTACTGCTTTTCCTGAGTTTAAGGAACAGGCATTGGATGCAGCAAGAAAACAAATGCAGTCAAACAAAAATATTTCAGAAGAAAATATGGAGAAAGGAATAGAAATGACAAAAAGATTTTTTATAGTGGGAATGATCGGCGGAATATTACTTTTTTATCTTATCACCGGGGCTATAGCCTCTTTAATTGGCGCTTCTATCACAAAAAAAGACCCACGGCCTTTTGAAGATCTAAATCAAATAGAATCATAATGGATCTGTCAATTATAATCCCTCTTATTGATGAAGCTGAATCTTTGCCGGAGCTTTCTGCATGGATAGAAAAGGTAATGCTAGAAAATAATTACTCATACGAAATTATTATGGTGGATGATGGCAGCACAGATAATTCATGGTATGTAATTCAACAGCTAAGCAGGCAAAATCAAAATATTAAGGGAATAAAATTTCAACGCAACTATGGTAAAAGCGCCGCTTTGAATGAAGGTTTCAAGGCCAGTAATGGAGAGGTAGTGATAACAATGGATGCAGACCTGCAGGATAGCCCTGATGAGATTCCAGAACTAAGAAAAATGATCCTTGAAAATGGATTTGATATTGTTAGCGGATGGAAGAAAAAACGACATGATAGTAAACTAAGTAAAAATATTCCCTCAAAATTATTTAATGCAGCAACCAGGAAAGTATCAAAAATATATCTCCATGATTTTAATTGCGGATTAAAGTCATATAGCAGAAAAGTTGTTAAGAGTATAGAAGTGTATGGTGAAATGCATCGCTATATCCCTATGCTTGCCAAGTGGGCCGGGTTTAAAAAATTTGGCGAGAAAGTAGTACAGCATTATCCACGTAAGTATGGAAAAACAAAGTTTGGCTGGCAAAGATTTATAAATGGCTTTTTAGATCTTGCTTCAATTGTCTTCGTGGGAAAATTTCGAAAAAACCCTATGCACTTTTTTGGCTTATGGGGAACATTGTCATTTTTATTTGGTTTTGGTGTTTCCTTATATCTTGCTGTTTCTAAATTTTTCTTTGATCAGACAGGGCTTACACAACGTCCATTATTTTTCTTTGCAATAGCCGCAATGATAATAGGTACACAGCTTTTTATGGCAGGTTTTCTTGGAGAATTAATTTCAAGAAATGCTGCAGACAGGAATTATTATCTTATTGAAGAAAAGTTAGGATTCACTTAATATTCTTCCATGAGCCAGGCAAAAAAAATTATCATCATAGGCTCTGCATATCCATTACGGGGCGGCGGTATCGCTTCTTATAATGAAAGGCTTGCAAGAGAGTTTATGGCCCGGGGATTTGATACAACTATTTATACTTTCTCACTTCAGTATCCTAAAATTTTATTTCCTGGTACTACTCAATATTCCACGGAGCCGCCTCCTTTAGATCTTAAAATTAAAGCTTGTATTAATTCTGTTAACCCTTTTAACTGGATAAAGATCGGTAATGAATTAAGGAAGATAATGCCTGATATTATTATAGTAAGATACTGGATACCTTTTATGGGCCCATGTTTTGGAACTATCTTAAGAAGAGTAAAAAAGAATAAGCACACTGAAGTAGTTTGTATTGCAGATAATATTATTCCTCATGAAAAGAGAACCGGTGACAGGCTGTTCACAAAATATTTTGTAAAGCCTGTTGATGCTTTTATAGCTATGAGTAAAAATGTTTTAAACGATCTTCAACAATTTATAAAGGATAAACCTTCGCAATTTATTCCTCATCCATTGTATGATAATTTTGGCGAAAAAGTTAGCAAGGAAGAAGCAAGACAAAAATTAGGAATTGATGTAGAGGATAAAGTAATCCTGTTCTTTGGTTTTATAAGAAAATATAAAGGTCTTGATATTCTTCTTGAAGCAATGCAAATTTTAAAAAATGAAAAATTCAAAATTCAAAATTTAAAATTGCTTATTGCCGGCGAATTTTATGAGGATAAAAAAATATATACTCAACTTATTGATAAGCTCGAAATAAAGGATCAACTTATTTTGCACACGGATTTTATTCCGGAGAGCAATGTGAAATATTATCTCTGCGCAGCAGATTGTGTGGTACAGCCTTATCGCCAGGCAACCCAAAGCGGTGTTACTCCTCTCGCCTATCATTTTGAAAAACCTATGATAGTTACTAATGTTGGAGGATTGCCCGACCTGGTTCCTGAAAAAGTAGGACTTATAGCTGAACCAAATGCGGAAGACATTGCGGAGAAGATCACTGAATTCTTTCAATTAGGTGAAAATTTTTTTTTGCCTCATCTTCGTGAAGAGAAAAAAAAATACAGCTGGAACAATATGGTTCAAGCGATTGTTGACCTTGCAGAAAAAAAAATTAAATGGAAAGAATTAAGAATATAATTCAGTCTTCTGTAGATGTAAAAAATAAGCTACTGCTTGATGATAAAATTTTGCAAACAGTAAAGGACTGTGTATATATTTTAGTTACTGCATTTAAAAACGGCAACAAGGTTTTGTTTTGCGGCAATGGCGGAAGCGCTGCAGATGCACAACACCTTGCAGCAGAACTTACCGGAAGATTTTATATTGACAGAGATGCACTTCCGGCAGAAGCGCTGCATTGTAACACCTCTTATATTACTGCGATTGGAAATGATTATGGATATGATGTTATTTATTCCAGGTTGATAAAGGGAATAGGAAACAAAGGTGATGTGCTGATTGGATTAAGCACCTCGGGTAACAGTAAAAATATTGTAAATGCTTTCGAGGTTGCAAAAGAGAAGGGAATGGTTACAATTGCTTTTACCGGTGAGAGCGGAGGAAAATTAAAAAAGCTTTCAGATCATCTTATTAATGTTCCTTCTGAAGATGTACCACGCATACAGGAAAGCCATTTAATGCTAGGACATATTATTTGCCAATTAACCGAAGAGCAATATTTTAATTAATGACCGACCTTAAGAAAATTGATAAGAGCTGGACCTTGTTTTTAGATCGTGATGGTGTTATTAATAATGAAAAGCACATGGATTATATTAATACATGGGATGAATTTAAATTCTTCCCCGGTGTGAAGGAGGCCATAAAAAAGTTTACAGAAAAGTTCGGCAATATTTTTATAGTTACCAACCAACGTGGTGTTGCAAAAGGACTTACTAAATTAGAAGACCTTGAGCTCATACATAAAAATTTACTTAAAGAAATAGCGGCTGCCGGAGGGAAAATTACCAAAGTTTATTTTTGTTGTGACATGGAGGATACAAGTAAAAACCGTAAACCTAATCCCGGTATGGGATTACAGGCAAAACAGGAATTTCCTGAAGTGGATTTTTCAAAAAGTGTAATGATTGGAAATACTATAAGTGATATGGAATTCGGCAAAAACCTGGGCATTGCTATAAATATATTTCTGCCTTCAACACATCCTCATATTGGTGTTCAGCACCCCATGGTAGACCTTGTTTTCCCTGACCTGCTATCAGTTTCAAAGGCTTTATAAGTTATCGTTAAATTTTTTTGAGTGGCAATATAGTTGTTCAAATTGTGTTTCTTTTGTTTAAAGTTTTTCCTGAATGTACAAGTCCGCTATTTTTCTTTTTTTCTTTTTTATTAGTAACATTATTGCTGCGCAGAAAATAAGCTTGCAGGATCTTAAAATATTGCAGAAGAAAGAAGATTCATTAAAGGCACTTTCATTAAAAATAATACAGGGAAGAACCGCTGGCCAACGCTTTGAGGCCGACAGTGAATTCACCAAAATGTTTGTAAGAGCATTGAGGGTCAAAAATTCATTTCATTATTCTTTCGATTCCTTGTTGACCATATCAAAGCTTTCGCCGCCTGACAGCTCATTTAAAATATTTACATGGCAAATGGTTATTAATGATAATGTGGTTCGCCAGCATGGAGCCATTCAAATGAAAACTGCAGATGGATCATTAAAGCTTTTTCCATTGATTGATAAATCGGATGTCACCATCAATATGATTGATACTGTAGGAAATAATTTTGGTTGGATAGGTGCTGTGTATTACAAAATAATTCAAACGCAGGCAAATAATAAAAATTATTACACACTTTTGGGATACGATGAAAATAATATCCGCAGTAATAAAAAAATTATCGAGGTTTTATCTTTTGAAAATGGACAGCCAATATTCGGTGGTTCTTATTTTAATTTTTCGGATAATGTTTCATTGAAACAAAATCCCGGGAGATTAATTTTAGAATATAAGAAAAATGCCAGCCCACGGTTAGTGTATGATAGTGAGCAGTATATGATCATCTATGAACATTTAATATCAGAAACCGGAGAGGATAAAAAGAAATACACTTACATTGGTGATGGCGATTATGAAGGGCTAAAATGGAAAGAAGGTAAATGGATACATATTAATAAAGTATTCACTCAAACAACAAAGGAAGGTGATGAACCAATTCCCAACCCGATTAGAAATGCCAATGGTGATATAGACAGAACCAAATTAAAAAATGATGGATTTGGTAATGATACAAATGATGAAGAGCAGCCTGTGAAAACCTCGACAAAAACTAAAATAACTCCTGCCAAGGTCAAGGTGAAAAAGAGATAATAATTATCCGTCAATTAAAAAAGTTCCCAGATCGATCACTTCCCCTTCTCCCATTTTAAACTTCTCTATCGTTTCAATATCAAGGTTCTCTAAAACTTTTGTTTTAAAGATTTCTTCTTTGTGTTTATAAACCACGAAATAAAAATCCGGCTTATCATCAAGGTTTAAAGGATCAGCAAATGCATCATGTGTAAACGATATTTTTGCTACACCATTCTCATCAAGCCTTGCCTCTCCTAAAAAATCATCTTCAAATATATCTTTATCATACAGGCGAACAGTATAAGCATCCGTAAGCGAGCTATCATGTCCTTTACCAATGAACTTTGCAGTTACTTCAAGGTTCATGTCTTTGTTTAAAGAGAGGTCAGTCATAATTTTTATTTGTTGAATAAAGATATGCGGTACAAGTGAGTGACACAACGATGCTGCCAAAAGATTTACTGCCGGCTACATAATTTTTTTAATCATCCAGTTTTAAAACTGCTAAAAAAGCTTCCTGCGGAACTTCCACATTGCCTATCTGTTTCATTCGCTTCTTTCCTTCTTTTTGTTTTTCGAGAAGCTTTCTTTTACGGCTTATATCTCCGCCATAACATTTTGCTGTAACGTCTTTACGCATGGCGCTGATATTTTCCCTTGCAACAACCTTGGCTCCTATGGCGGCTTGTATGGCAATCTGGAATTGCTGGCGGGGAACAAGTTCCTTTAATTTTTCGCAAAGTTTACGACCAAATTCCTGTGAACGGATACGATGTATGAGCGCACTCAGGGCATCTACCTTTTCTCCATTCAATAAAATATCCATCTTCACTATATCACTTTCGCGCCAGCCAATTGGATGATAATCGAAAGATGCATAACCCCTGGTCAGACTTTTTAGCTTGTCGTAAAAATCAAAAACAATTTCTGTCAATGGCATTTCAAAAGTAATTTCTACTCGTGTTGGCGTTAAGTATGATTGATGCGTTAACATGCCACGCTTGTTAATGCAAAGCGTCATTATATTTCCGATATAATCAGATGTTGTAATTATTTGTGCTTTGATAAATGGTTCTTCGATCTTTTCAATCCGGCTGGGATCGGGCATTTGAGAAGGGTTGTTAACCATTATTTTTTCACCTCTTGTTGTGTATGCAATAAAGCTAACATTAGGAACCGTGGTGATAACTGTTTGATTAAATTCTCTTTCCAGTCTTTCCTGGATTATTTCCATATGCAGCATTCCTAAAAATCCGCAACGGAAACCAAAGCCTAATGCCTGTGATGTTTCCAACTCGAAGGTGAGTGATGCATCATTCAATTGTAATTTGTCCATGCAATCTCTAAGCTCTTCAAACTCATCTGTATTTACAGGAAATATTCCTGCAAATACCATTGGCTTTACATCTTCAAAACCTTTAATGGATTCAAGGCTGGGATTTACAGTGGTGGTGATGGTATCACCAACTTTTACTTCTTTTGCATTTTTAATGCCGGTGATTATATATCCTACATCACCTGCTCTCACCTCATTCTTTGCTTCCATTCCCAGCTTCAAAATGCCAACTTCATCAGCGCCATATTCCAAACCTGTGTGCGAGAATTTAATTTTATCTCCTTTTTTAAGTGTTCCATTAAATACTCTATAGTAAACAATAATCCCTCGAAAGGAATTATAAACGCTGTCAAATATCAATGCCTGTAAGGGTGCATTTATATCACCTGTCGGTGCAGGTATCCGTTCAATAATTGCTGCCAAAATTTCTTCAATACCAATACCACTTTTTCCGCTTGCCAATAAAATATCTTCAGGCTTGCAGCCAATTAATTCTACTATCTGGTCTGTTACTTCAGGTATCATAGCACCATCCATATCAATTTTGTTGATTACCGGAATAATTTCGAGATCATTATCAATTGCGAGATAAAGATTGGAAATTGTTTGTGCCTGTATTCCCTGCGATGCATCTACCAACAGTAATGCCCCCTCACAGGCAGCTAATGCCCTGCTTACTTCGTAACTAAAATCTACATGGCCGGGAGTGTCGATTAAATTCAAAACATACTCCTCTCCTTTCCATTTATAGTTTATCTGGATGGCATGACTTTTAATGGTAATACCTTTTTCTCTTTCAAGATCCATATCATCCAATACCTGCGCCTGCATATCACGATCGCTGATGGTATGGGTAAATTCCAGTAAACGGTCTGCCAGCGTGCTTTTCCCGTGATCAATATGAGCAATGATGCAAAAATTTCTAATGTTCTTCATAACAGGGTGCAAAGATAACGAAAAGCGTTAAGCGTTTAGCAGTTACCACTTACTTAAGATGCTTTTTGTAGAGCTCATTAAATTGTTTCGCTATTACATTATAACCGAATTTATTTCTAGTGTGGCCGGCAATTTCCATTTGTGAGAAGGAATGTTTTTGTTGTATGAATTTTATAATTGTATCAGCTAATTTTTGCGGATCATTTGGTTTTGAGAAAAGGCCGGTTTTATTTTCTATAATATATTCCCTGAAAACGGGAAGATCGCTGAGGATAACAGGGATACCACATGCATTTGCTTCAATAACTACACATCCAAAAGTTTCGTACCTGGAGTATAAAACCAATGCATCTGCCTGTTGCATATCCTTTGCCAAAATATTTTGGGGCACCTCTTCTTTAAAAATTACCTTCTGTTCCAGATCTTTATATTTTACCTGTTGTTTTATTTGAACGTTGTCAGGACCGTAAATTGTTAGTTGAAAATTATACCCATGCGTTTTTACCAAATAGAAGGCTTCAATAATATCTTTTGCATTTTTTTGATGATTTAACAAAGAGACATGAATAAACTTTGTTTGGGAAGAAGATGATTTTGGAACAGGGAAAAAAATATCGGTATCAACCACATTTGGTATTACCTGGTATTTTGTGATCTTAAACCTGGCCGTAATTGCTTCGCCTAAAACCTTTGAGACAACTGTTATAGCATCAGCCTTATTAAATATTTTCTGTATCCGGATTTTATATAGGGGATTATAATTCTCCAGGTTAGGTTTGGCTTCAGCTAAATATCCTGTCCAATGCTCTGATATAATCAATGGTATAGAATATTTTTTTTTTAGCCA
>JAYVEA010000356.1:0-7936 GCA_043749085.1 Chitinophagales bacterium | reverse complement strand
GAATCTGCTTTATCATCCAGGCCATTTTTACAGGGCCACCAATCACGGCTTCCATAAGGTTCACTTAATGTCCATATCACCGGCACACCGGCATGAGTACTTTGTATAAATGAACCGAAGCCGGTGGTGGCTGGTATTCCCTTATAAAAAATTGTTACTGAATCTAATTTCCCTTCAGATATACAACTGCTGAAATTTATTTGTAAAATATTATTTGTGTGCTGGTAAGATAATTGACTATTCCTTTGTTTTACGCTATCAGTAACCAACACAGACATCAAGTCTAAAGAAATAGAACTTGAAGAAGATGTTATAGTAAAGTATATGGTCACCTTTCCATTAATGTATCTTACAGACGGATCAATTTCCCATTCGCAACGATAATATTTTACATCAAAATTGCCTGAAGCGCCTGTAACATTATCAGTTGTCATTACTCTTTCATGCGCTGATCTTTCCATGTCAGCTATACTACTTACTTTCTCAACATAGTCAATAGGAGCTTGAGCAAAAACTTTTGAAAAGATTAACAAACAGATAAAAAAAAGTGCTTTCATAGTTCTGTTTAACTGCCTTTTAACGCTAATGATGCCAAATAAAAAATCTTAGGGTTTACCTTTGCCGGCCATTAATAATTAAATATAAAATTCGGATTTTAACCAGATAAATAAGCAATAAAAAGTTACTGCTAACCGTTATTGCTGTTCGCCTGAATCTTTTTCCTTTAAACTATAGACGGCTAATCTATGAACAACATCTTATCTAAAATATTGTGCGGCATTTTTATTGTCCTGAGTGTTTCAACGGCTAAAGGAGGATTATATACTGATACTACACATTTACTGGCAAGCATCAATGATAATTCTTCAAAATCTTTTACAAGAACAATAGTAAAAGAAGCTAACATTATTTATCCCTCATCGATGGAAGCCAATCAGGATGAATCATTGGATTATATTCAAAAGTTCAGTAATAAAAAAAGGGAATATCTTATTCACACTTATCAAAGAGGAAAAAAATATTTTCCAAAAGTTGCGGCTGTATTAAAACGTTATAATCTTCCGCAGGAATTAAAGGTACTGATTGCGCTGGAATCAGCCTTTAATTCCAATGCTGTTTCAAGAGTTGGAGCAGTTGGATATTGGCAAATTATGGATGATGTTGCAAAGGAATACGGTTTACATATTCTTGATCGGAAAGACGCAGTAAATCCAAAAAATAAAAAGAAAGATGACAGAACAAATTTTGCAAAGTCAACATTGGTAGCAGCAAAATATTTGCGTGACAGATGTAAAAACTTAAATAACAATCTACTTTTAATGGTTGCTTCTTATAATTGCGGTGTGGGCAATGTGTGGAATGCAATGAGAAAGTGCGGAAAGAATAATGCGGGTTTTTGGGATATAAAAAAGTATCTGCCTGCTGAAACAAAAGCGTATGTAATGAATTTTATTGCCCTTAATGTTATTTTTCAGAACTATGATAAGTTCGTTAAAAATCAACTGGTATTTAATCCCCAAACAATAGAAGTTCCTGTTACTGAAAATATAAGCAAGATAAATACTTCGGTTACTGAATAATCTTCATTTATTGTTTTGGCAGTAACTTTACACAATGCCGCAGGTTAACCTGAATGATAGCTTTAATTTTTTAAGTAAACTAAGTTTACGGCGGGTATGGAATGCAGCAAAAGTTTTTACAAGTTTTAATGCCGGCAGGATATTAAAGAAGCCAATACAATGGGGCTATCCAATTTCCATTTCATTCGAGCCCACAACTTCCTGTAACCTTCGCTGCCCTGAATGTCCGAGCGGATTAAGAGCATTTACCCGTCCAACCGGGATGCTAAAAAAAGATTTCTTCAGGCAAACAATAGATGATATTCATAAAGATATTTTGTATCTCATTTTTTATTTCCAGGGTGAGCCTTTTTTAAACAGAGAATTTTTAGATATGGTAAAATATGCTGCAGATAAAAAAATATATACAGCAACCTCTACCAATGCACATTATCTAACAGATGAAGTTGCTAAGAAAACCGTTGAGAGCGGATTGGACAGGCTGATCATTTCAATTGATGGAACAACACAGAATGTTTATCAACAATACAGGGTTGGTGGAAATCTTAATAAAGTAATTGAAGGAGCAAAAAATATTGTTAAGTGGAAAAAAGAATTGAAGAGTAAAACGCCTTTTGTATTCTTTCAGTTTTTGGTAGTAAAACCAAACGAACACCAGATCGAAGACATAAAAAAGTTAGCGAAAGAAGTTGGAGTTGACGAAGTAAGATTTAAAACCGCACAGGTTTATGATTATGAAAATGATCCTAACAATCTTATTCCTGTAAATGAAAA
This sequence comes from Chitinophagales bacterium, assembly GCA_043749085.1. Lineage (GTDB taxonomy): Bacteria > Bacteroidota > Bacteroidia > Chitinophagales > Chitinophagaceae > Ginsengibacter. Next base: position 5,582 of record JAYVEA010000356.1, on the reverse strand, counting down.
ATACAGCCGCTATAAAAAAGATAAACAAGGGAATTATATTGCAAAAAATAAATTAGAAAATCATTGCTGGAAGCTGCACCACGCCAATGTAATTACATGGGATGGCTTGGTGGTTCCATGCTGTTTTGATAAAGATGCTACTCATCAGTTAGGTAATTTAAAGATGCAGTCATTTAAGGAGATATGGCACAACGATAATTATAAGCAGTTTAGAAAAGAGCTGATGACCAGCAGAAAAAACATTGATATCTGTGCTAACTGTAGCGAAGGTGTTTCTGTTTGGCATGATTGATTATAATCATTACCTATGAATACAAAATTTCTTCTAATTCTTACACCCTACTTTTTACTTCTTACTTCTTTTCTCACAGCCCAACCTAAATATGAATTTCGTGCGGTATGGGTAGCAACAGTTGATAATATTGATTGGCCATCAGATAAATATTTAAGTACCGACAGTCAAAAAACTGAATTTATAAAATTGCTTGATATGCACCAGCGAAATGGAATGAACGCTATCATTACACAGATCCGTCCCGCTACAGATGCATTTTATCCTTCGCAGTATGAGCCGTGGAGTGAATGGCTTACAGGCACACAGGGCAAGCCGCCAATTCCTTATTATGATCCGTTGGAATTTATGATAACGGAAACTCATAAACGGGGAATGGAGTTTCATGCGTGGATGAATCCATATCGTGCTGAATTCAGTATCGGCAAATCTTCTATCTCGCAAACACATATTACAAAAATGCATCCAGACTGGTTTTTACCTTATGGAACTATAAAACTTTTTGATCCCGGAAATAAAGAAGTACAGCAGTTTGTAACTAATGTTGTTAAAGATGTTGTGAGCCGGTATAACGTAGATGCAATTCACTTTGATGATTATTTTTATCCATATCGTATTGCCGGCAAAGAATTTCCTGACTCAGCCTCTTTTGCTAAATATGGAAATGGATTGAACATAGAAGACTGGAGAAGAAGTAATGTTGATTCAATTATTTTAATGCTGAGTAAGGCGATCAAACAGGAAAATAAATATTGCAAATTTGGAATCAGCCCATTTGGTGTTTGGAGAAATAATGATAAAGATCCTGAAGGCAGTAATACTAAAGCCGGGCAAACAAACTATGATGATCTGTATGCAAATATTTTGCTCTGGCTTAAAAATAAATGGATCGATTATGCAGCGCCACAACTGTACTGGGAATTTAGTCAACCAAAGGTTCCCTTTGCAACATTGATCGATTGGTGGGCTAATCATACTTATGGAAGACAATTATACATTGGGCATGGAATTTACAGGGTATATGAATCGAAGTCTGTAGCATGGAAAAATCCTGATGAGTTGCTTAATCAAATTAAAAAAGTAAGAGAATATCCGCAGGTACAGGGAAGCATTTATTTCAGCAGCAAAACATTCGAGAGAAATCCAAATGGCTGGAATGATAGTTTGCAAAATAGTTATTATAAATATCCTGCGATCATTCCTCCGATGCCATGGATAGATAGTGTGAAACCTGAAGCCCCAATTTTTTCAAATGTTGAAATTGTACAACAGGATATTACTAGAATTGATCTACGTTTCTTAGTAAAAAATTATTCATCAGGAATTAAACAATATGCAGTTGCAATTTTTAATAAACAATACGAGTTAACAAATATTCCTCTTTATAAACTTCTACCTGCTGGAAAAAATATTTATATCAGTATTCTAAAGAAAGATGTACCAGTTGATTTTTATCTAGTAATATCTGCAATCAGTAAAACCAATAATGAAAGTGCAGAATACAGCAAGCAGTATAATCTCACATGGTCAGGAGATCACTGGACACTTAAATAATTTTACCTTTATACTTTATTTACTTTAATTACACTTTATGCCAGGCTTTGAATTTTTTGGAGAAGAAGAAAAAAAAGAAATTGATGATGTAATGAGCACAGGAATTTTAATGCGTTATGGTTTTGATGCACAACGCAAAGGAAACTGGAAAGCAAAAGAATTAGAGCAGAAAATAACTGAAACATTTGGGTGTAAATATGCGCAGCTTACCAGCAGCGGAACCTCAGCATTAACTACAGCTATGGCAGCCTTAGGCATAGGCTTTGGAGATGAAATAATAATGCCCGCATTCACATTTGTTGCAAGTTTTGAAGCCGTAATTTCTGTTGGCGCTATTCCTGTTTTAGTAGATATAGATGACTCACTAACGCTTGATCCAAATGCAGTGAGAGCAGCAATAACTTCAAAAACAAAATGTATTATGCCTGTACACATGTGCGGAAGCATGGCAGATCTTGATGCATTAAAAAATATTTGTAAAGAACATAATTTAATTTTATTGGAAGACGCCTGCCAGAGTATTGGCGCAACTTACAAAGGAAAATATGTAGGAACAATTGGTGATGCAGGAACATTTAGTTTTGATTTTGTAAAAACAATTACCTGCGGAGAAGGCGGTGCAGTTCTCACTAATAACGAAGATGCTTACACCAGGTGTGATGGATACACTGATCATGGTCATGATCACAAAGGTTCTGATCGTGGTGCCGACCTGCATCCTTTTGTGGGATATAATTATCGTATCAGCGAATTGCATGCTGCTATTGGCGTAGCGCAAATAGGTAAGCTCGATAAATTCTTATCCATTCAAAGAAAAAATCATTCTATGCTTAAATCTATTTTAAGCTCTATTCCTGAATTAACATTTAGAAAAATTCATGATGAAGAAGGTGACAGTTGTAGTTTCCTTACATGGTTTTTGCCAGACGCAGACATAACTTTAGCCGTTGTTGCAGAAATGAAATCACAGAACATATTAGCGGGAAATTTTTATTGGTTTGAAAATAACTGGCATTACATACGTAAATGGGATCACCTTAAGAATAATAATTTTTTAAATAATCAAAGTGAACAATTGCAGCAGCAACTGAAAAAATATTTAACTGAGCCATTTATAGCAAGTGATACAATTATGAGCCGATGCATTTCCACTGCAATAAATCTTACATGGACAGAAAAACAAATTATGGAAAAAGGTGAAAAAATTATCAGTATAATAAAAAAGATTCTGGAAAATAAATATGCTTCTGTATAAGAATTATTTCTTTCCCTCGAGGTAATTACATTGTTGCATTGACCCTAACCTGAAGCGAAATGGAATTTTTGTTGCCTTTTCAATTGCTAATTCCTTCTTACACATAATTCCAAAATGCTGTGTATAATAATTCTGAGGAATTACTGCAAAGGGCCTTAATAAGCTTGCTGCATCTTTGTTATTGGTTTTGCCAATGGCATTAAATACAGCCTTAAGCTGTTCTTTATCAGAATATTTAATATACGATGGAGACTGTGCACTTGAAAAAAGCACAGATAGAAAAAAAATCGCTGTAAGGCCACAAATTTTATTCCAAAAAGACATCTGATTGAATTAGTGTATGTAAATTTACGGTTTCTAATTAAAGTTAGATTTTTATATTAGTAATGTCTTTAAGTCAAAACCTACAGCAAAAATTACTTCAGAAATTATCGCCTCAGCAAATTCAGTTGATGAAATTGCTTCAGGTACCAACCGCTCATTTGGAAGAACGCATTAAAGAAGAACTGGAAGAAAATCCAGCACTTGAAACCGGTGAGGATGGGTTTGAAGAAGGGTATGATGAAACAAAGGAAGAATTTGAAACGCCTGACGATGATTTTGATAAAGATGGGAGCGAAGATGAATATGGAAATATTGATATAAGCGAATATGTAAATGATGGGGATGATGATGTAGGGGATTATAAATTACGCGACGAAAATTATCCTGACCAGGAGGAAACAAAAACAATTCCGCATAAAGTTGAAACTTCTTTCCATGAAGTATTGGTAAGCCAGCTAAGCATGCTTGACCTTGATGAACGGCAGCAAAAAATTGCCGAGCAAATTGTTGGCAGTATAGATGATGATGGATATTTGAGAAGAGAATTATCCGCAATTGCAGATGATCTTGCATTCAGGCAAAATATTGATGCCACTGAAAAAGAGATTGAAGAACTAATACAAAAGATCCAGCAATTTGATCCGCCAGGTGTTGCAGCAAGAGATCTTAGAGAATGCCTCTTATTGCAATTAGAAAGAAAATCCGGAGATGGTAAATCTGTTGAAACGGCAATTAAAGTATTGGATAAATACTTTGAAGAATTTACAAAGAAGCATTACGAAAAAATACAACGCGGCCTAAACTTAACTGATGAACAGATAAAAGATGTTATTAACCAGATAATAAAGCTCAACCCAAAGCCGGGTGGACATGTTGGCGATAGCAACAGGATGGAGAATTATGTTATTCCCGATTTTTTTGTTGTGAATAATAATGGAAAATTAGAGCTCTCACTCAATTCAAAGAATGCACCTGACCTGCGTATAAGTGAGGGGTATCGCGATATGCTTAAGGAATATGATCGTGGTACAAAAAAAGATAAACGGCAAAAAGAAGCAGTGCTTTTTATCAAACAAAAAATTGATTCAGCCAAATGGTTCATTGATGCAATAAAACAAAGACAGCATACACTGATAAGCACTATGCAAACTATTATGGATTATCAAAGAGAATTTTTTTTAACGGGTGATGAAACAGAAATGCGCCCGATGATATTAAAAGATATTGCAGAAAGAACCGGACTTGACATATCAACTGTAAGCAGGGTTGCTAACAGCAAATTTGTACAAACAGAATTTGGAACCTATAGGCTTAAATTTTTCTTTAGTGAAAGCCTTGTTATGGATAGTGGTGAAGAAGTAAGTACAAGAGAGGTTAAAAAAATATTAAGTAATCTTATTGAAGCAGAAAGTAAACAACATCCATTAAGCGATGAAAAATTAACTGATCTGCTGCAGGAAAAAGGTTACAATATTGCAAGACGGACTGTTGCCAAATATCGTGAGCAACTTAATATTCCCGTGGCACGTTTGCGAAAGGAGTTGTAACCAAAAGTTTTCAATCATGGATAATGTACAAGCTGCAGAATATAATAATAATTATAAGGCTTCTCCAATTATAATTTTTTTTGCTAAGTTATTCTCTTACGTTTTTCATCCCCTCTTTATTCCATTATATGCTGCATGGTATTTAGTATTTATACACCATGGTTACTTTGCAGGCTATGGTGATAAAGCAAGATCATGGGCTATACTTCGTGTTGCATTAAACATGGTATTTTTTCCGGCATTAACAGTTCTGCTTTTAAAACAAGTTGGATTTATCGAATCTATATTTTTAAAAAAACAAAAAGACAGGATAATCCCCTACATGGCCGCCGGGATATTTTTTTTCTGGATGTATCTTGTTTTCCGTAACCTGCCCGAAATACCTCAAATACTTACTGCCTTTACATTTGGAGTTTTTTTATCATCATCAGTTGCTTTGATATCGAATATTTATTTTAAAATAAGTATGCATGCAATTGGCTGTGGTGGAGCGATGGGTTTACTGCTCGTGGTTTTGAACACTAATCCATCCTCTCCTTTTACTTTGCCATTAATGACTGCAATTTTTATCTCAGGCCTGGTTTGCACTTCAAGGCTTATAGTGAGTGAT
>JAYVEA010000355.1:0-7948 GCA_043749085.1 Chitinophagales bacterium | reverse complement strand
AAAAAGACGCTACACTCCAACCACCACCACCGTTTCGCTTATGGCAGTATAAAAATTGGCGGAAGCTAAATAACATAATGCAGTATTATGTGTTCGCTTCGCACAGCCACCCAACGCTTATGCAAGCATCCCACCGCAGTGGCTGTCACATAATTTGCCATTATGTTAAATAGCCTATACCACAGCATCCCAATAAAAACAATCTGTTGTTTATTTTTTAATGGTATTGTTTTTATTGGTATGAAGCCGTTCTTTTCCTACCGCACCCACCCTAAGAACCACACCCCCCTCCACCCTTTCAATGGTGCAGTAAAAAATAAAGGATGAGTTTTATTATGGCAATGTGCTTGCGGTAGGTTCATTCTCTACTCTCATTCGTTCCGCTACTTTCCGTTGCACTCCATTCCGCTACACTACTTCGTTTCGTTCATTTCACCAACCTCAGCACCGCACAGCAAAAGCAATCCCTTCTTTACATTCCACAAAGCCAACTCACAGGCTTTCCGGGTCATGGCAATACCGATAAGCCAAGCACAATACCTACACACATCGGTATTGCACAAGCCCCTGCAATCCTACCAACGCATTTGTTCCATTCCATTCAGTAATTGCATTTGCTTTTTTCCATCCGCACAATAGAAAGCGGTATGCTTTATTTTTTTCTGCGAAGTGTTTACCCCAGCCAGCCCACAAAAGACAGTACAGTTTCAATTGAAAATATATTGTGATTGATAAGCAAAGAAGAAATACAAATAGGATTTCTTTTTTCAAATAATGAATACAGGAAAAGAAGATGATAAGAGAAAAAATAAAAATAAAAAGTGCAGCAAAGGTAGGTGGCTGGCACAGCCCAATGCTTGAAAAAACCAAAAGACTACGGCATAATGAAAGGCAAATAATCTGTTTATTTTTTATTGGTATTTGCCTTTCACCCTTGGGGACTTATTCCGTTTCCTTTTGGTTTTTTAGCCACGCCACCTTTCAGAATGCTTTCTTTTTTTTTCTGTTTTTTTTCTTTGTCAAATTATATATGTGTTGCGTAGCGTAAGCGTAGCAGGGCAGTGGCAAGGGTTCAAAACAGCTTAAATTTTAAAGCTACCGTTATGCACAGTCCAAATTTTCAAACGTACAGTGTAAAAAATCAAGGCACAGGTTTTGAATTTTACATTCTTTAAAAAGGTTTAAATAGTGGTAAACCACTTACCGCACCTTGTCCAAATTCCTTTGTTTGCATTTGTAAAAATGAGGAGCAAAAAGATTTTTATTACTGGTTGCTTTTCGGCTTGTGGAAGGCAAAACATTTTCATCAGTTCCTTACTGGTTCTGTTATTCCCTTCATTCGTATTTCTGATTTTAAAAATGAAGTTTGCACACAAGCCGAGAAGGTGAGTAAGCAATCAAAGGAATATAAAACCACCGTTGATAAAATCAAACTGCTTGAAGAAAAGGAAAAAAGCATCCGTCAAAATTTGGCTTTAATCAATGATTTAAAAAGAGCAATGATATATCGCCACTTAAAAAGCAAAATGTAAGTCAGCCCTCTACATGATGCCACTTGCACATAATAAAAATTTATATACGCAAAGATAGCATGGCGGGCAACCACACAAAGACAACGAAAAAAAACCAAAAGACTACGGCATAATGAAAGGCAAATAATCTGTTTATTTTTTTATTGTATTTGCCTTTCACCCTTCGGGACTTATTCCGTTTCCTTTTGGTTTTTTTATCCGCCATGCTGAGAGAGGCGTATAAAATTTAATTATTATGCACAAGCATCCACGTATCAAGTCGGGCAGTCATCCAAGCATTTGCCCTTTTACTCCGCAGGTTCTTCATCAGTTCTTGCAGCTTTCACCTCATGCTTATAGCCGTTACATTCGCAGGTCGTCTTTAGCCCATCAGCCAGTTTTTGGCATCAAGGTTTATCAGCTTCCTTGTGGTTGTTTCGTTTGGTGTTATCCATCAGGTGTTCGTCAGCTTTCAGCATTGCCCTTTTAGGGGCTTTGCTGAAAAGAAAAAAGCCCCACCGGAAGGGTGAGGCAATTTCCTAACTGAAAGAAAGAACAATTTTTTATGCAGCATCAACAATGTTCAGCACATTGTAAGAACCATTTTTTAATGAATACTGTACAGCGTTCACCTCTTGAAAAAATTCAATCAACACAAGGTAAAACTTAGTACCTGCACCGGCAGGAACAGCAGCCGGAGTAAGTGTAACAGGTGTGTTTGTGCCATCAATAGGCAGATTTGTTACAGGGCTGTACTCAATTGCACTGGTCCCGTTGGTGAAGTCCACAACCGCATAAGCAGCCTTTAAACTAATGTGTGTTGCACCTGAAGGGAAAGCAACATCATTAATCGGAACAAATGCAGGAATGTTGATTGCACCAGTTGCACCTGTTACAGTGAACGGAGCAAACAGAACACCACTTAAAGCGGCATTATCGTTGAAATCAAAGTCTTTCAACAGAGCCAATGCAGCAGGGTCAGCAATACCCACAGCAACGATACGTTCACCCCTTGCAGAGGTTGTATCGTAGTTTTTAATCAGTGTCATAATTTGCGTTAAACGGCTTGTAACACGATTGTCAGCAGCGTTCATCATCAAATTTCGTACAGCATTACGAAGCACTTTACCAGCAGTTGCAGAGCTTCCAAACTCAGAGCCATTTTCACGGGTACGCTGAAAATTTGGATCGTTTGCAATTCGGTCAGCAGATACACCACCTTTGGTTTTTACCAAGTGTCCATCTTGCGTTTTGTAAAAGGTCAATTCATCTAATGTGCCTTCTATTTTCAGGATACCTTTTAATTTTGCCATCTTTTATTTTTTTTATGAGTTAGTAAATCCGTTTCTTTTTTTGCTGTGTTATCAGCATTTGAAAACAAAAGTAAATGCACCGTAAAGGCTTTACAAATGTGCCGTTCCATCTATTCCGTTTCTTCCACATTATTCCAACAAACACACTTTTACCGCCTAATAAAAACGTATATCTTTGCAATACAATATTCATATCAGAAGCATGGCATCGGTATGGATAATGTATTAAAGTGTATAATTGAAATAATGAATAGACTGTGCATTTATCCTAAAGACATTCAGGTAATCACAGGCAGAAGCGACAGGTATGGTAGAAACCTCATCAAGAAGATTAAAGATCATTTCAAGAAGCAGCAACACCAGGTTGTTACTGTTGATGAGTTTTGCCAGTACATGGGATTGCAACACGAAGTTGTTGCAAAGCAATTAAGATAGGATGTAACCTTATCTTCGCTAAAGCTGTGATAAGGTAAAACACACTCTACACTCAACCACATATTTTCCTTTCTTTGTGCAGTGGTTGCACTTGTTTTAATCAATCATGTTGGCTATTTGTTGCCCAATCTTCTGAAACACTTGATAATACAGGGTTCTATACTTTTTGTATCGGAAAGTAACTGTTTTATTATTTAGTTGCTTATATAATGTTTACTTGCTTTTAATGTCATTCCCCCACATAGAAAAGTAACCTTAGCTTTTAGTATTGTTTTATTAGCCTTTAGTATCCTTTTTGTTGTTGTTTGGTACTACTTTAATAAAGGAAGCTTAGGTCATTAACTGCAAAATTGATACAGATTTACTTATAAATCCCTGGTGCATTCCATCAGTTTATCTTCCTGTTGAATAAAAATATTTTTTCCATCCATCCTTAAAATATTTTCTTCCGTTAATTCATTCATCATACGGAATAATGTTTCATAGGTAGTACCGGTGTATGATGCCATATCGTTCCGGCTTATATTAATTGCTAATGATCCTTCAGGAGTTAAACCAAATTTATTTTTCAAAAAAAGAAGTGCGTTGGCAATCCTCCCTTTAGCGCTCATATGTGCAAGATTGCGCATTCTTTTTTCTGATTCTTTTAGTTCGGATGCAAAGAACATCATTAGCTGGTAAAGAAAATCATGATTTACTTTTAAGGTGCTATTGAAAAAGTCGAGGCTTATAAAACAAACATCAGTCGGTTCAAGCGCAGTACCTGATACCGGGTAAATGGTATCACTGCCAATACCGCGGTGGCCAACGATCTCGCCGTTCTTTGCAATTCGTAAAATAAGTTCTTTGTCGCTGCCCCATTTTTTATGCACTTTCACAAGCCCTGTATTTATAAAATACATACCCATAACCTCTTCCTCTTCTTTAAAAAGCAATTCACCCTTTTTATAATGATAACTTTTACGGCTGGCATCAATTGCAGGCAGCCAGTCTTTCTGGCATTGCGTGCATAGCACACAACTTTTAAGGTCACAATTATTTTTATTTAGTTTCATAAAGCCGGTTATTTAATGGATCTGCTAACTGATGTGTGTTTTCGGCTTAATGAAAATAATTAATAATTTTTTCTTTTACGGTGGATTGTAATAAGGAAGGGTGAAGGCTTACAACTTCTCCCACAACAATAACGGCCGGATTGGTAATGCCTGCAAATTCAGCTTTGAAAAAAATATCTTTTACAGATCCGATTATACATTTCTCTTCTTTAGTTGTTCCGTTTTGTATGATAGCAACAGGTGTATCGCGTTTGCCGTAGCTGCTGAAAATGTCCATGATAGCCTCAAGTTTACTCATCGCCATTAGAATGATAACCGTTGCAGAAGATTGCGCAGCTAGTTTAATATCATCAGAGATTTTACCAGAGCTGGTAGTTCCGGTTGTAACCCAGAAACTTTCATTGATTCCCCTGCAGGTAAGGGGTATCATTTGCATGGCCGGCACTGCAAGTGCACTGGAAATTCCCGGAACGATATTAACTTCTATGCCTGCTTCCCTGGCAGCCTCAATTTCTTCATTTGCTCTTCCAAAAACAAATGGGTCGCCTCCTTTTAATCTTACAACATGTCCATGTGATCGTGCATATTCTATAATCAGGATGTTTATTTCTTCCTGTGACATTGCATGGCATCCATATCGCTTGCCTACAAATTTTTTAATTGCCATGGAAGGAGCATACTTGAGCAGCGTTGTATTTGCTAAGGCATCATATAAAATAACATCAGCCCTTTCAATAACCTTTATAGCTTTTAAAGTTATTAATTCAGGATCTCCTGGCCCTGCCCCAACTAATGATATTAATGCCTTTTTCAAAATATTATAAATAAAAATATATAAATTATTTTCTCTTATTTTGTTCAAAAGTAAATAATAATTCTTATTTTTATGATATAAGTCATTTTTTTGATACAATTTTTTGCTCTTTTAGGTCTTAATAACACATATCAATAAAAATGTAATTTGTTTTACGATTGATTGCTATTATTTTTCAAGCTAAGATTTTAGTATATGAAAATAATAGTAATCGGAAATGGAATGTGCAGTTACAAGTTTTGCGAAAAACTGGTTGCTAAAAATACTGCCCAACAATTTACAATCGTAGTTTTTGGAGAAGAGATCAGGCCGGCATATGACCGGGTACATCTTAGTGAATTCTTTTCCGGCAAATCTGCAGAAGATCTTTCCCTTGCATCTGCAGAATGGTATATTTCCAACAACATCAAACTTCATCTTGGCGATCCTGTAAAAAATATCGATCGCAACAAAAAGATCATTTATTCTCACAGCGGAATTACTGAATCATACGATTACCTGGTTATGGCAACCGGTTCATCAGCATTCATTCCCTCCATACCTGGTGTAGAAAAAGAAGGTGTATTTATATATAGAACAATCGAAGACCTGGAGTTAATGACAGGTTGGGCAAAGAGATCTAAAAAAGGCGCTGTCATTGGAGGTGGATTGCTCGGATTAGAAGCAGCTAAAGCAATGCTTGACCTGGGAGTTTCAGATACCCGCATTATTGAATTTGCACCACGGTTAATGCCAAGGCAAATTGATGACACCGGATCTAAATTATTGCAATCAAAATTAGAATCGCTGGGCCTTGCAATTTACACTTCAAAAAATACATCCGCGATCACCGGTGATAAAAGTATTTCAGGAATGACTTTTTCTGATGATACTTCTATTGACGTGGACATGCTCGTTATCTCTGCGGGTATCAAGCCAAGAGATGAACTGGCCATAGCATGCGGCCTTGAAACAGGTGTTCGTGGCGGTATTACAGTAAATGAAAAACTGCAAACATCAGATCCTTACATTTTTGCAATTGGTGAATGTGCTTTATATAATGAAATGATATATGGTCTTGTAGCACCAGGTTATGAAATGGCAGATGTGGTAGTAACAAATTTAACCGGCGGAGAAAAATATTTTACAGGCTATGATATGAGCACGAAACTGAAACTGATCGGTGTTGATGTTGCAAGTTTTGGCGACCCTTTCGTAAATGGAATAAATGCAAAGAGCATTGTGTTGGAAGATAGCATGAAAGGAATTTACAAGCGTATTAATATAACGCATGATGGTAAGCATTTACTGGGCGGTATTTTAGTAGGGGATGCTGAGCAATACAATATGCTGTTGCAAACCTGCAAGAACAAAATTGTATTACCGCCAAATCCTGAAGATGTGATCTTAGGTTCAAGAGGAGGATCAGAAGGTGGGGCAGGAATAGAAAGCTTGCCGGATGACGCTTACATATGCAGCTGTGAAAGTATAACCAAAGGAACTATATGCACCGAAGTTAAAAATGGCATTGAAACTGTTGAAGCCATTAAGAAATGTACAAAAGCCGGAACGGGCTGTGGTGGCTGCGTTCCCATGATAAAAGACCTGGTTAATTATACTTTAAAAACTGAAGGTAAATATGTACGCAACGTAATATGCGAGCATTTTAATTACAGCCGCCAGGAACTATATGATCTTGTAAAGATCAATCAGTTAAAAACTTTCGATGCTGTTTTAGATGAACTGGGAACAGGTGATGGCTGCGAATTGTGCAAGCCTCCTGTTGCATCCATACTTGCAAGTTTATGGAATGAAATGATTTTAAAAAAGGGTAATGAAACTGCACAGGATAGTAATGACCGCTTTTTAGCCAATATACAAAAAGGAGGAACGTATTCAGTAGTTCCAAGAATTCCGGGAGGAGAAATTACACCGGATAAATTAATTGCGATCGGGCAGGTAGCAAAGAAGTACAATCTATATTCCAAGATCACCGGCGGACAACGGATTGATCTGTTTGGTGCACATCTCTCTGATCTCCCCCTTATATGGGAAGAATTAATTGCAGCAGGATTTGAAAGTGGCCATGCTTATGGTAAAGCATTGCGAACAGTGAAAAGCTGTGTAGGCAGCACCTGGTGCAGGTTTGGATTACATGATAGTGTAAGTTATGCCATACGCATAGAAGAACGTTACCGCGGTTTACGTTCACCTCATAAATTAAAAGGAGGTGTTAGCGGTTGTATAAGAGAATGCGCAGAAGCACAGAGTAAAGACTTTGGAATTATCGCTACAGAAAAAGGATGGAACCTTTTCGTATGTGGCAATGGCGGCTCCAAACCGCAACATGCACTTTTACTTGCTACTGATCTGGATGATGAAACCTGCATCCGTTATATCGATCGCTTTCTTATGTTCTATATAAAAACAGCCGATCCTTTATCCAGAACAGCAACATGGCTGAATAAAATGGAAGGCGGTATTGATTACCTGCGGAATGTTGTAGTGAATGATAGTTTGGGAATCGCAATAGAGTTAGAAGCAGAAATGCAATTACTGGTGGATAGTTATAAATGTGAATGGAAGGAGGCAATTGAAAATCCCGAGATACGCAAAAGGTTCAATCATTTTGTGAATGCACCTGAAGAAAAAGATCCTGCAGTACAATTTGAAGAAATGCGGGGGCAGATAAAAGCAAAAGACTGGAAACCCCTATCCCCTAAAGGGGGATAAGAACCTGGATGTAATTAATTACATACTTAAAAACTAAAATTCATCAAACTGTAAAATAAAAAAATGATAGAAGAAAAATTACAGACACTGAATAACTCCCCTTCAGGG
>JAYVEA010000354.1:0-7954 GCA_043749085.1 Chitinophagales bacterium | reverse complement strand
AACTAAATTCATTTATAGGTTTTTATCCGTCACAATTTTCAAGTGGTGAAAATATTCATCAGGGAAACATTACAGGAAGACAACACAGGCGGCTAAGAAGTCTAATTATTGAAGCTGCCTGGGTAGTCATTAAAACAGATCCTGCAATGACTAAGACCTTTATTGAATTTAAAAATAAAGTTGGAGCAAAAAGAGCGATAGTGAAAATTGCAAGAAAGCTTTTGTCAAGAATAAGGTTTGTATGGATCAATAAGATGAAATACGAAAAAGGAATTATCAAATAATAAATTCTGTTACATCATCAAACGATGAATTTAGTTAGACCACTTTCTAGTCCTTGTAAATTATTACTTTAAACGAGTGTGTGGCTAACTTTTTTCTATTAAACTTTAATAAATACTTGTGGCTTTGACCACTAATAGGAGGTTGATGAAATAGAAATTTGTAATTTTAAAATAAGAAACAAAATCTTGCGAAGGCAGGGAGCAGACTTTGTCCGCCCCTGTTTTCAAAAGAATAGTATTAAATCTACTTCTCTTCTAATTCTTAATTCATAGGAGGACTTGTAGATACAAAAATACAGAACATAAATGGCAAGCGTTTACTCTGTATTGTTGTTACAGAAGCAGGAGCAGCATATTTAAAAAGCCTTGATAATAAATAATTCCCGATATCATTTTCTTTTAGCACTTATACGATGTAGAGCTAAGTTACATTACTAATAATGGCTTATTTTTGCGCCAGTTTTAACCCTAATTATTTTTTATGATTGATGTGTTTGAAAAATTAGATGGCGGCCCGCTTGGTCAGCATGTTGAAAGAGCACATGGATATTTTGCGTTTCCCAAATTAGAAGGGGAATTAGGAAGCCGGATGTTCTTTAGAGGCAAAGAAAAAATTGTATGGAGCCTGAATAATTATTTAGGATTAGTCAATCATCCTGAAACAAGGAAAGTTGATACAGAAGCAGCAGCAAAATGGGGTATGGGATACCCAATGGGAGCAAGAATGATGAGCGGAAACAGTGAACAACATGAAGAGCTTGAAAAAATAATAGCCCAATTTATTAAGCGGGAAGATGCCATGCTTTTAAATTTCGGTTACCAGGGAATAATGAGTTGTATTGATGCCTTGCTAAACAGGCGTGATGTAATTGTATATGATGGTGAAAGCCATGCCTGTATTGTAGATGGAGTTCGTTTGCACATGGGCTACAGTTATGCATATAAACATAATGATATTGAAGATTGTAAAAAGCAATTAGTGCGTGCTGAAAAGATGGCTGAGAAAAGTGGAGGCGGCATTTTAGTTATCACCGAAGGAGTTTTTGGCATGAGTGGCAACCAGGGGAAACTAAAAGAACTTGTTTCGCTAAAACAAAAACATAATTTCAGATTACTCATTGATGATGCTCATGGATTTGGTTCCATGGGGCCTTCAGGTGCAGGTGCAGATGAGGAACAGGGATGCCAGGAAGGTGTGGATCTTTACTTCAGCACGTTTGTGAAAAGCATGGGAAGCATAGGAGCTTTTATTGCAGGGCCAAAAAAAGTTATGACCTATTTGCGTTACAATGTTCGTTCGCAAATTTTTGCAAAGAGCCTGCCAATGATAATTGTAGAGGGCATGATAAAAAGAATGGAGATGCTGAAGACAATGCCGGAGTTAAGAGAAAAACTTTGGCACAATGTAAACAGACTTCAAAAAGGATTAAGAGAAAAAGGATTTGATATTGGCACGACCAATAGCCCTGTTACGCCTGTGATTATGAAAGGTGATCTGCCGGAAGCCACCGGAATGCTGATGGACTTACGGGAAAACTATAATATTTTTTGCTCTGTGGTTGTATTCCCTGTTATCCCAAAAGGGCAAATAATTTTTAGGCTGATACCTACTGCAGCACATACTGATAAAGATACTGACCTTACATTAAAAGCATTTGAAGAAACAAAAAGGAAGTTGGATGCAGGCGCTTACAGGGCAGAAGAAATTCCTGATATGGCTGATACAGGTAAAGGAATGGCAGGAGAAATGTGATCAATTCTTTACATCAAACCAAACTTTCTTATCGCTATTCCAATCACCATTGTAATTGATAGTCAACTCCTCTTCACTTTCAATTATTCTTATCGTTTTTATTTGAATAATTTCTTTTTCAAAATCCATAAAATATTCGCAATTGCTTTTATTACTGTGATTATACATGGGTATGTATCCTAATGCCATACAACATTTATCTTTTTCAATTCCCCATTCAAAAATATAATTATGCAATAAAGTTTTATCAAGATAAATTCTTTCGTCTTTATTCATAACTATCACAGGTGATTCTTCAATAATTGTATTTGAGAAAATTCTTTCTCTTGTAAACACACCTCTTCCTTTCTGCATTGTCGCTTTTAAATATAAGTAAGGCTTTATCAATTTCTTAACCGGATAACTAAAGCAAAATAAAGTAAATTTGCGGCCTGTTAAATTACTAAGATCATTAATGCAATGTCAGTTGAAGTTGAAAAAATATCTTTACAGAGCCAGTTCGAGGAAGTATTGGCAACGCATGATGAGAACCGTATCCATGAATTTTTAGATGAGCAGAATATTAGCGATGTCGCTGATCTAATTTACGAAAACGAAGATCAACAGGATTACATTTTATCCCGGCTTTCCATTCACAGGGCCGCAAGTCTTTTTAAAATATTAGAACATCCAACGCAGGTAGATATAATCCAGGCCTTACCTCCCGCAAAAACAGCAGAGCTTTTAAATGAATTGCCCCCGGATGACAGAACGTCTTTTTTAGAAGAACTTCCTAATGAAGTGGTGAGAGAATTAATTAAAACATTAACACCGGATGAAAGAAAAATTACTCTTTCTTTATTAGGTTATCCTGAGAACAGTGTTGGCAGGTTAATGACACCAGATTATGTGTATGTTCACGAAAATGATACAGTACAGGAAGTTTTAAATATCATAAAAAGAATTGGTAAGAACAGTGAAACCATCGATGTTATTTATGTGATAAATGATAAAGGAGAACTTTTGGATGATATAAGAATCCGTGAATTTATTTTGGCCGATGCAGAAACTAAAGTTGCCGAACTTATGGATGGCCGCGTAATTTCTTTAGATGTTAATGATGACCAGGAAGTGGCATATGAAGTTTTTAAAATGAACAATCGTGTGGCATTGCCTGTAACCAGCCAGAATAAAAAACTACTTGGCATTGTTACAATAGATGATGTGCTTTGGGTTGCAGAAGAAGAGTATGGAGAAGACATTCAAAAAATTGGCGGTACTGAAGCCCTTGATGAGCCTTACCTGGATATGCCTTTCTGGAAATTAATTAGAAAGAGAGCACCCTGGCTTATTATTTTATTTGTAGGAGAATTATTTACGGCAAGCGCTATGAGTTTTTTTAAAGATGAAATAGAAGCGGTTACTGTGTTGAGTTTGTTAGTGCCTCTTATTTTGTCAAGTGGTGGTAATAGCGGTTCACAGGCATCTACACTAATCATACAGGCAATGGCAAAAGGCGAAGTAACGATAAGCGAATGGTGGAGAATTTTGCGGAGAGAATTTTTAAGCGGGTTAGCATTAGGAAGTATTCTTGGAGTATTTGGATTTACAAGAACTGTTATGTGGGGATTTATCGATCCTAAAATATGGGGGAAACATAATTTTGCATTAGCAGTAGTTACAGCAATTGCAGTTTTAGGAGTGGTGTTATGGGGAACGCTTGCAGGTTCAATGCTTCCGGTATTATTAAAAAAATTAAAATTAGATCCTGCAACTTCATCAGCGCCATTTGTTGCCACACTTGTTGATGTAACAGGAATTGTTATATATTTTTCAGTTGCCTATGTTTTTCTGCATGGCATATTACTCTAAACAATAGAAAAATTATGTGTGGAATTGTAGGATACATTGGGCCAAGAGAAGCTTACCCAATAATTATTACAGGACTTAAAAGACAGGAGTACCGTGGTTATGATAGCACCGGCGTTGCCCTAATAAATCATGGGTTGCATGTTTATAAAAAGAAAGGGAAGGTTGCAGAGCTTGAAGAATCATTGATAGGAACACAGCTTAACGCACATATCGGCATTGGCCATACAAGATGGGCAACACATGGAGAACCCAGTGACCGCAATGCTCATCCACATACTAGCGCCAGCGGAAAATTAGCAATGATACATAATGGCATCATTGAAAATTATGGACAATTAAAAAAAGAACTGATTAATAAAGGATACACATTTACAAGCGATACTGATACAGAAGTATTGTTGAATTTTATTGAGGAGATCAAAAAAAATACTAAGTGCTCTTTGGAAGAAGCAATTCGTATTGCATTAAAAAGAGTTGCCGGGGCTTATGTTATTTTAATTTTAGATGCAGATAACCCTGATACAATTATTGCTGCAAGAAAAGGGAGCCCGCTTGTGATTGGTATTGGAAAAGGAGAACATTTTTTAGGCTCCGATGCCACGCCCATGCTGGAGTACACAAAAGAAGTTGTGTATGTAAATGATTATGAAGTAGCCATTGTAAAGGCAGATGAATTGATTCTGAAAAATTTAGGCAACGAAAGGCAAACGCCATACATAACAAAGCTTGATATGGAATTGGCCGCGATTGAAAAAGGCGGCTATGAACATTTTATGCTGAAGGAAATTTTTGAACAGCCGCATACGATTTATGATTGCCTTCGTGGACGCTTAGATGCAAAAGAAGGAACCATAACGATGAAAGGTGTTCAGGATAATATTGAATCTCTTATAAATGCAAAAAGGATAATTATTGTTGCCTGCGGAACGAGCTGGCATGCGGGTTTGATAGCAGAATATATCATTGAAGAATTATGCAGAATTCCTGTGGAAGTTGAATACGCTTCAGAATTCAGATATAGAAATCCTATTGTTAATAAAGGTGATGTGATCATTGCAATATCCCAGAGTGGCGAAACTGCCGATACATTGGTTGCCATAGAAAAAGCAAAAGAAAATGGCGCAATCATTTTTGGAATTGTAAATGTTGTAGGCTCATCTATTGCCCGTATATCACAGGCAGGGGCATATACACATGCAGGTCCGGAGATCGGTGTGGCATCAACCAAAGCTTTCACAGCGCAGCTTGTAGTGTTAACAATGATCGCATTAAAAATTGCAAAAGAAAAAGGAACAATAAGTGATGAATATTATTCCAAATTACTTTTTGAACTGGAAGATGTTCCGGAAAAAGTAGAATCGCTTTTAAAAAATGTTGACGAATTAAAAGCAATAGCAAAAAAATATAAAGGAGCATCTGATGCGTTATTTCTTGGAAGAGGATATAATTTCCCGGTTGCTTTAGAAGGTGCATTAAAACTGAAGGAAATTTCATACATACATGCTGAAGGTTATCCTGCAGCAGAAATGAAACATGGACCAATCGCATTGGTTGATGAAAATCTTCCCGTGGTTTTTGTTGCAACCAAAGATGCTTATCATGCAAAAATTGTAAGCAACATCCAGGAAATAAAAGCCCGCAAGGGAAAAGTGATCGCAATAATATCAGAAGGTGATGAGGTTATTCCGGCTATGGCAGATGATGTATTTATTGTTCCTCCCGCAGATGAGATAATTGCTCCAATGATAAGTGTAATACCATTACAACTTCTTTCTTACTACATCGGCGTTGAAAAAGGTTGTGATGTTGATAAACCAAGGAATCTTGCAAAATCTGTAACCGTTGAATAAATCCAATGAATATAATTACTAAACATCCCGTAAATAATTTAGGTTATAATTTCATTGAAGAAAAATATCTTCCCAAAGGAAAAGATGAATACTACTTACGTAACATTCAAAATAAAAATGGATTTAGTTACCGGAATCTTACCAGCATTGAAAAAGAAATATTAATAAGGAACGGAAACAATTCTGACGACTGGAGTAAGATATTGGTATCAAAAACTTTTGACCCCGGGCTTGTAAAGAATTGCAAATTCTTTGGACTTATACGTATTGGAAAATTAGAGCCCTTTTACCTGGAATTTCATAACCTGAGAATGCCTGTTGGCTTATACAACAGCACAATTATAAGTTGCGATCTTGGCGATAATATTTGTATTGATAATGCTTCCTATTTAAGTCATTATATCATCGGCAATGAAGTAATGATAGCAAATGTAAATGAACTGGCAACAACAGATTATTCAAAATTTGGGAATGGAATTTTAAAAAATGGGGAAGATGAAAACGTTAGAGTATGGATGGAACTGTGCAATGAAAATGGAGGAAGAAAAGTTTTACCATTTGATGGAATGTTGCCCGGAGATGCTTTCTTATGGAGTAAGTATGTTGATGATGATGAACTTCAGAAAAAATTTGTTGAGTTTACCGGGAAAAATTTTAATAAGCAAAGGGGCTATTACGGCACCGTTGGCGATAGAACAGTTATAAAAAATTGCAAGATCATTAAAGATGTTCGGATTGGCACTGATGCATATTTAAAAGGAGCAAATAAATTAAAAAATTTAACTATCAACAGCGATGAAGACCGCACTTCACAAATTGGTGAAGGATGTGAATTGGTGAATGGCATCGTTGGTTATGGCTGCCGAATTTTTTATGGAGTAAAAGCTGTTCGTTTTGTAATGGCTTCCCATTCACAATTAAAATATGGCGCCCGGCTTATCAATTCTTATTTGGGTAATAATTCTACCATCTCCTGCTGTGAGGTTTTAAATTCTCTCATTTTTCCTGCACATGAACAACATCATAATAATTCATTTTTATGTGCTTCACTTATATTGGGACAGAGTAATATTGCCGCCGGAGCTACCATCGGAAGCAATCATAACAGCCGAAGCGCTGATGGTGAAATGGTTGCAGGGCGGGGGTTCTGGCCGGGCCTATGTGTAAGCCTAAAACACAATTCTAAATTTGCTTCGTTCACCATTTTAGCTAAAGCCGATTTTCCCTCAGAACTAAATATTCCTATTCCTTTTAGCTTAGTTAGTAATGATGTTGCCAATGATATGCTGGTTGTAATGCCCGCATATTGGTTCATGTATAATATGTATGCGCTTTCACGTAATACATGGAAGTATATTGACAGGGATAGAAGAACAGAAAAAATTCAAACGATAGAATATGATTACCTGGCACCTGATACAATAAATGAAATATTTGATGCAATAAATATTCTAAAAACGCTTTCTGCTGATGAAGAAGATTGTTATTATATTGATGGATTTGAAAATAGCAATCGTAAAGCGCAGGTAACCAAAGTACCGGAAGCCCTGAAATTATTTACTGATCTTATTATTTATTATGGAGCCACACAGCTTTTAGAACATATCAAAAAAAATAGCCTAACATCTTTTGAAGAATTAAAAAAGAGCATCTCTACCAAAATAACAAGGAGCAAATGGATAAATGTTGGCGGGCAATTGATGAAAATAACTGATGTAGAAAAGACAAAACAACAAATAAAAACAGGTAAGATACAAAGCTGGCAACAGTTACATGATGCATATAAAAAACTCGGGTCTGCTTATCCTTATGATAAACTGCAACATGCTTATACTTCACTGCTCGAAATTTTAAACATTACCTCAAAACAATTTACCTCAAATACATTTAAAAATATTTTGCAAAATGCGGTTACTGTAAAAGAATGGATGTGTAACGGTATTTATGAATCACGGGAAAAAGATTATACAAATCCATTTCGTAAAATGGTGTATGATACTAAAAAAGAAATGGAGAAAGTGATAGGCAAAATAGAAGATAATACTTTTATCCAGCAGCAATTAAAAGATCTGGACATCTATAAAAAGGAAGCAAAAAATGTATTAATCACCTTGCATTTATAATCGTGCTTCGCAACAAATGATTACATCCGGCGTTTACAACTTAATTTTAACCATAAATTCTATTTTAAACACAATTATGAAACAATCAAATCA
>JAYVEA010000353.1:0-7961 GCA_043749085.1 Chitinophagales bacterium | reverse complement strand
AATTCAGCCAGTTGCAGTCATTATAAAACCAAGCGCCTTTATTGTATCAATGCTACATTTCCTTTATAACTTAAGATGGTATTATTTTCACAGAGAATATCAATTGTATAAACAAATACATCAGGATTTAATTTTGCTCCTTTATATGTTCCATTCCATCCTGCAGATGCATCATTGGCATTAAAATTTGTTTTTTCAAAAACTACTTCGCCCCAGCGGTTAAATATCCTGAAAGTTTTTATGCTGAATATGCCTGTTCCCCGCGGATAAAAAATATCATTTGCGCCATCACCATTCGGTGAAAATGTATTAGGTATAAAAACATTAGCATTGTTACACAATACGTACACTGTTACTTTATCTCTTGCTTTGCAGCCGCCATCATTAGATACCTCCACAGTATACTCTGTAGTTTGAGGTGGTTTAACTGTGATACCGGGATACCTGTTTCTGAAAATGCCTGACGTTGGTGTCCATACTGTTCTGGTAACATCAGGCGAAAGCATTGGATCCAGATCGAGGGTCATTCCAACATTAATTGTTTTATCACTACCTGCGTCTACTGTTGGTATTGGATAAACTTTAAGCGGCACAAAAGCTGAATCTTTAAAACATCCTTTATCATCTTTACCAACTACCATATAATTTGTTGTAGATGCCGGTGTAGCAACAGGATTTGCAATTGTTGCATTGTTAAGTCCGGTAGAAGGTGACCAAACATAACTACTGGCGCCACTTGCAAAAATTTGTGCTGATCTTCCCACACATAATGTGTCACCTCTGCTAACCTTCATTTTAAATGGCAGCCTTACAGATAATAAAACAGTATCCCATCCAATACATCCATTTGCACTTGTACCCTGAACTATGTACTGCATATTGCTATCAGGCTTTGCAACAGGGTTTGCGCAATTACCGCATGATAAACCTGCAGATGGAAACCATGTATAAGATGAGGCGCCGGTAGCTTTTAAATTTATTGACTGCCCAAAACATATCGTTGAATCAATATTCGCTTTTACTGCCGGCAAAGGATAAGCTTGAATAATTTTGGTTGCTGAATCTTTACATCCACTGCTGTTGGTTGCAATTGCCTTAACCGTATATAAGCCTGCACTTAAATAAATTTGTGCAGCTGGATTTTGTTGAGTTGCTGTTTTACCATTACCGAAATTCCAGTTCCATTTTAATGAAGAAGAATCAGGAGTTAAGATTTGTCCTTTAAAAATTATTGTTGCAGGTATACAAACTCCATTAGTTGATGCGATATCAATATCAGGACTGGCAACAATTTTTATTGGTGTCGGAGCTTGTGCTGTATCAGTACAGCCCTGCAGTGTAGTTACTTTTAAATTAGTATTATAAATACCTGTTGACTTATAAGAATGAACAGGATTTTGCTGAGCAGATGTACTCCCATCTCCAAAACTCCATAGATAATTTTTAATTATATCATTACTTAGGCTTTGATCTTTAAATGAAACGTATCCGGAATCACACAACGTAGTTGTGGTACTGCTAAACGCAGTTTTTATCCCATACACTTTTATTGTATCTGTTCCTATAATTGGTACCTGGCATCCTCCTTTATCAACCAAAATCATTTTAGGTAAATAAAATCCCGGATTGGTATAAGCATGTGAAACAATGGAATCAGAAGTTGATGAGGTGGCCCCATCATTAAAATCCCAGATAAAGGAAATGTCATCATGTGATGTACCTACAAAATTTGTTGTTAAAGGATTACAGCCAATTATGTTAGTATATGTAAAAGAACCTTTAGGCCCTCTTACAATTATTTGTTTTGTTTTTTTATCTATACAACCATTATAACCTGTAGCAGTTAATACTATATTGTATGTTCCCGGTGTTGTGTAAAAATGCGTTGGATTATCCAATGAAGAAGAAGTTCCATCACCAAAATCCCATGAACGGTTTATAAAATTTTTTGAAAGATTAGTGAATGTGATAACCAGTGGCGGACATGTGCTTATAGAATCACTAAGAGAGAAATCTGCTTTGGGATCAGCAACTGTTACAAAATTATTTTTTACAATTTTATCTGTACATCCATACTCATCAGTAATAGTAAGGCTGATATTATACACTCCCTGCTTTGTATATTGATGAACCGGGTTAGCTGCAGTTGATGTAGTTCCATCACCAAAATTCCATGTATAAGAAAGGTTAGGCCCGGTTGATAAATTTGTAAAAGTGATGGATTGCAAATGGCAGGACATTGTATCTGCAGAAGTAAAATCTGCCACAGGCTTTGAGATCATTATAGTGTTTGCCTGCACAACACTATCTGAACATCCCTTACTATCAATCACAGTAAGTGTAACTGAATAAGTTCCGTGTGCGGCATAAGTATGTTGAAAAGGCGGTGCAGTAAAAGTTTGGGTTATACTATCGCCAAAATTCCATATCCATTTTTGAATTGGGAATCCATTCGTAATCGAGATATCTATAAAAGTTACTGCACTATTTAAACACATCCCCGGGGTGCTGCTTTTAAATGCCGCAACGGGATTACCAACTCTTATATAAAAATCCTTTACAAGGCTATCTATACATCCTAATTTAGTTTGAATAACAAGTGTTACAGTGTACTTACCTGCTTTTGAATAAACATGATTAATTGCAGTACTATCAAAGGCTTCAGTTCCATCACCAAACTTCCAATGGTATGCATTTATGTTTGCAGCATTCATTTTTTTCGTACGAAAATCTACAGCAGAACCTACACATATAGCGGTATCGCTTGCAGTAAAATCTGCCTTTTCAATTGCGATTATTACATTTTGTGTTTGCGTATAAGAGCAACCCGTTTTAAAATTTGTTACTGTAAGAGAAACCTTATAGGTGCCAGTATCAACATATGTATGAAGAGGAGGGTTTTGTAATGTTGAAGTAGTTCCATCACCAAAATCCCACTGCCATGTATCGGCACCAATTGAATGATCAATAAAGGTTCTTTGTTTAGGTGCACTGCAATCGCCTGTGATTTCAAATATTGCAATTGGAGGACTTATATGTATGTAATCAACAAATTTTAAAGTATCAGGACAACCATTATTCCATACAATTAAAGTAACGGTAAAATAGCCTGTATCCTGGTATGGATGAGAAGGATTTTGCTGTGTTGAAGAAGTGCCATCACCAAAAAGCCATAGCCATTTATCTGCAATACCTCCAGTTGTGAGATCAGAAAAAACTACTGGCAAATGTGCACATATGTCCCGTGGGGTAGCTGAAAAATTTAGCTTAAGCTTATTACCTGCATATATCCCATTAACAACAGTTGCAGTATCAGAACATCCACCTGCTGTTGTAACGATAACACTGATTGTATAAATGCCTGTAGTAAAAGTATGAGTAGGATTAGCAAGTGTTGATGTTGTTCCGTCTCCGAAATTCCATAAATAATTTGTTACCGGGTCAACGGCATTTACATTGGCATTAAAAGTAAAAGTAAACGGCGCACAATCTTTTGCTGGTAACCCCGGTATAGTTACTTTTGGTGTTTGAACTTTTATATAAGCAGGTTTTATTAAAGAATCCTTACATCCGGAAGCATTGGTTGCTACTAATTTTATATCATAAACTCCGTACAAGTTATAAGTATGTGAAGGATTTTGTTGGTTAGAATTTGTGCCATCTCCAAAATCCCATGAGTAAAGATTTCCTCCACTAACGGTACTGGTAAAATTTACTGTTAGTGGCGGTCTGCACGAACCTGTTTTATCAACAGTGAAAGAAATAACGGGTTTAGATAATACTGTTATTGATTTTGAAACAGAGTCAGAACATGCGCCAAAACCCGCAACCATTTTGATAATAAATTTTCCGGTAGTACTATATGTTTTAGTTGGATTAATCACGGTAGAAGAAGTGCCATCCCCAAAGCTCCATGTAACATTTGCAGGTATCGAACTACTTGTATTATTAATGGTGAATGGAGTATTTTGACAAATAACTGAAGGAGTAGTAAAATCTGCTTTTGCACCTCCAACAGTTATAGCTTTTATTTTGGTTAGGGTATCTGTACAACCGGTACTATTAATTACTACCAATCTCACAGTATAATTACCCGCTGTTGTATAAGTATGAGAAGGGCTGATTACAGTTGATACAGTGCCATCTCCAAAATCCCATTGATATGTCATGGGCATGCTTCCTGTTGAAGTATTTGTAAAATTAACTGTTGAAGGAACCGAACATGTATTAGGTACAGAAAAAGTAAACCCTGCTTTAGTGCCGCTTCCAATTTTAATATATTGCGTTTTTGTAACAGTGGTTACACATCCAAAGGAATTAGTTACTCTTAATGACACATTGAAATTACCTGCGCCAAGATATGTATGCCCGGGGCCTTGAACAGATGAAAGATTACCATCACCAAAATCCCATTCCCACTTATCTATAGTGCCATTGCCGGCAGTACTTTGATCAGTAAAATGAACAGGTAAGGGAAAACATCCACTAAGTGGCGTGCCACCAAAATTTACAACAGGTACCGCATAAACTGTAATGAATTGATTTTTTATTATTTCATTAGAGCCGCTTGCATTTGTTACAACCAGATTTACGTTGTATTGCCCCGGAGCAAAATAAGTAACAGCAGGATTTTTTAAAAAGGATATAGTACCATTTCCAAGATCCCATTTCCAGCTTGTTGGATTGCCTGTAGAAAGATCAGTAAAATTTACAAGAAGAGGGGCGCAACCTGATATAGGCGTTGCAGAAAAATTTGCAGTTAGTTGAGCCCTGGATATAAATGCCTGGGAAAGTAAACCGAAAAATAGAAGCCATTTACAGATAGCTGCTTTAGGGACGGCCATTGGATTGCTTGGTTTTTTATAATGATGCTTGGACTTGCGACCGGTTTTCACCGATCACTTATTAATAACTGAAAAGCAGTGAAAAAATTGTATAAAACAAATAATTTTTTCGAAAATCCTTGATTCAAAGCGGAAATAAGAAAAATTCTTTCCGGTATCCAATTGAAGACTTTCTATGAATCATTTTAAGATGTTCGAATAATAAAGGCTTAATAAGCATTTGTTTTACCATGCCTTAACTGAGTAATTAATTTTTCGTTATAGTACTTCATCAACATAAAATAGGTACGAAAATATACAGGTAGTTAATATATTTATCAAACCAATAGATGAATAATCACGTTATATATATGTAAAACAAAAAGTATGTTCTATAGATGGAAATTTCTGATATTAATAAACATTTTATTTCTCAATTACATTGTAAAAGCTCAGGAGTTTGGTGGTAATCCTTCTTCATTAAAATGGAACCAGGTTAATACTCCTGTGGCAAGAATTATTTTTCCGCAACAACTGGACTCAGCTGCAATAAGAATTTCTAACATTATTTCTTATTTAAACAGGGAAACACAGAACACAATTGGCACTAAGCAGAGAAAGATAAGCCTGGTACTGCAAAATCAAACTACTATATCAAATGCATATGTAGCACTGGGACCGTATCGCAGCGAATTTTTTTTAACGCCACTGCAAAATAGTTTTGAATTAGGAAGTTTACCATGGACAGATCAACTTGCAATTCATGAATTCCGGCATGTACAGCAGTACAACAATTTCAATGTAGGATTATCACACCTACTTAAAATTTTATTTGGTGATGAAGGGCAGGCGCTGGCCAATAATGCAACCATACCTAATTGGTTTTTTGAAGGTGATGCAGTATTTAATGAAACTAACGTAAGTAAACAGGGACGGGGAAGCCTTCCGTTTTTTTATAAAGATTATCGCTCCTTATGGTTGGCCAATAAAAAATATAGCTGGATGAAACTACGCAACGGCTCTTACAAAGACTTTGTTCCTGATCATTATGCCTTAGGATATTTGTTGGTTGCTTATGGAAGAGAAAAGTATGGCGATAATTTTTGGAAAGATGTAACCCTGGATGCAGCATCCTACAAAGGATTATTTTATCCCTTTCAAAATGCCATTAAAAAATATACTGGTAAAAATTATGTTGAATTCAGGAATGAAGCATTGAATTATTTTAAAGAAAGATTCAACCTTAAAAATGAAAAGCAGGAAATGAGTTCATCACATAAGGGATTTATTAATGAAGAATACCCTGTATTTATAGATGAAAATTCAATTGTATTTGTAAAAAGCAGTTATAAAAAAATTCATTCATTTGTTATCCGCAATGGAAAAGAAGAAAAAAAAATAAGGATAAAAGATGTTTCTCTTGATAATCATTTTTCTTATAATAATGGTAAAATAGTGTATGCATCATACCAGCCGGATAAGCGCTGGGGAAACAGAGATTACAGTGATTTGCAAATACTGGATGTAAAAACCGGTAAGCAGCAAACGCTCACGCATCACACCAAATATTTTGCGCCTGATATAAATGATGATCTCACTAAAATAGTTGCTGTACAGGTAAACTATCAGGGTAGATCAACTCTGCAAATACTTAATACAAATGGTGAGATGGTAACATCAATTGCAAATCCTCAAAGTTTGTTTTATACTTATCCAAAATTTTATGGTGACAAAATAATTTCTGCTGTAAGAAATACTACAGGGCAAATGTCACTGGCTTTAATAAATTCAAATGGAGAGGCTGAATATCTCACACCGTTTTCTTATAATGTAATTGGTTTTCCATCTGTATTTAATGACACAGTTTATTTTTCTGCAGCGCATGGGGAAGAGGATGGATTGTTTGCATTAACATTAAAAAATAAAAAATTATTTCTATTGCAATCCACTGTTTCAAAACAAGGCATCGGAAGTTATCAGCCATCAGTGAATAAAAATAAAATTGTTTGGACAACTTTTACAGCCAATGGATATCATTTACAACAGGCAGATAAAACTTCTATACATTGGCAGGAAATAAAACCTGAATACCTGAGTGGGCCCACTTCCAGCTTTGGAATAACATCTATAAATAAAACCAATTCTAATCTTTTATATTTTGTTCCCCATGAACAATTACCGGTATCAAAATATCATAAATCATTTGCCTTATTAAATTTCCACAGCATTGAGCCAATGGTAGATGATCCTGAATATACTTTAACACTTATAAGTGACAATATTTTAAATACACTGCAATCGCAATTAGCATTTACTTATAACCGGGCAGAGCAATGGAAAAGGATAGGATTTAGTTCAGTCTATGGCGGCTTATTCCCCTATTTTTCTGCAGGAGTTGATTATACAATTGACAGGAGAAGGAGATATCATAACAAAACAATTTATTGGAATGAACTGGAACCTTATGCAGGCATTAATATACCGTTGAATTTGAGCAAAGGGAGATCATTAACTTTTATGAATGTTGGTAGCAGGTATGTTTATAATCAGTCAAATTTCCAGGGAGCTTATAAGGACACATTAGGAAAGGTATCGTACAGTTACATCAATAATTTTTTCAGCATTAGCAATCAAATACAAAAAGCAAAACAAAATATTTATCCACGTTTTGCACAAAGTGTATCGCTTAGCTATAAAAGAGCACTGACCAACTATAAGGGCTCACAATTTGAAGCCAATGCAAATTTATTTTTACCCGGGCTTTTTACCAATCATAATATGGTTTTTAATGGAGCCTATTTAAAAAAAGATACAATAGGGAAACTTAATTTTTCCAGCGGATTTCCTTTTTCAAGAGGATACCAGGCAGAGAATTTACATGAGATGATAAAGTGGGGCGTTAATTATCATTTACCATTGCTCTATCCTGATGCCGGTTTTGGGAATATTGTTTACCTGTTAAGGTTAAGAACAAATTTATTTTACGACCATACTCATGTAAATGACTTCTTTACTAATGGAAGCGCCTTTAGTTCAAACTTCAGATCAACAGGTGCAGAATTGTATTTTGATACCAGATGGTGGAATGAAGCTTCCATAACTTTTGGAATTCGTTACAGTTACTTACTGGATAAAGAT
>JAYVEA010000352.1:0-21934 GCA_043749085.1 Chitinophagales bacterium | reverse complement strand
TGAGTGAAAACGGTTTTAATGTAATAATGATAAGTGCCGATGGCAAAGAAGTAGAAGATCTGAAAAGAGAAGAGGGTTGCACACATATTATAGTTCCCATGAAAAGAAGGATAACTCCATTACAGGATATAGTGAGCTTTTTTAAATTAAGAAGAGTTATAAAAAGATACCAGCCTGATATCGTTCATACGCATACACCTAAAGCAGGATTGCTGGGAATGCTGGCAGCCAGAACCCTTGGTGTAAAAATTAGAATACACACTGTAGGTGGATTACCATTGATAATTGAAACCGGGTTTAAAAGATGGCTTCTAATGCTTACAGAGAAGCTCACTTATTATAGCGCTACGGAAGTGTGGCCCAACAGCAGGTCAATGATGAATTTTATTATTGAAAATAATCTAGCAAAGGAACAGAAACTCGCCATCATTGATAATGGATCAACTAACGGAATCGATCTTAAAAAATTTTCGAAACAAAATTTGAATGAAGAAATTAAAAATAAAATAAAAGGATCAATACCGCAATTGAATGGCTTGAAAATATTATGTGTAGGCAGGATGGTAAAAGATAAAGGGATTGAAGAACTGGTAAATGTTTTTGAAAAACTGCAACAACATTATTCACTGCAGCTTATACTGGCAGGGCCCTTTGAACCCCATTTGGATCCATTATCCTCTCAAACACTTGATATAATAATAAATAACCCTGCCATCACTCATATAAACTGGAGTGATTCGATCGAATATTATATGGACCTTGCTGATATTTTTGTACACCCATCACACAGAGAAGGTTTTCCAAATGTAATTTTACAGGCCGGGGCTATGCATCTGCCGGTAATCTGTTCCAACATTCCGGGGAATGCAGATATTATCCAGGATGAAAAAACAGGATTAATGTTTGAAGTAAAAAATGAAGATGATCTTTATAAAAAATTAATGTTTGCGATTGAAAATAAAGAAAAAACTGAAAAAATTGCTCAGGCCCTTTTTGAAGAAGTAACACAATTATATAACAGGAAAAAAATTCACGAAGTAATATTAGATACTTATAATCGTTTACTGGAAAAGCATGGAATTAAATAAGAATGCATGTTCATAAATCAATCATGAAAGAAATAATTTTAATTGGATATTCAGGGCATGCATTTGTTGTTTATGGCATTCTGCAATCATGCGGATATAAAGTGATTGGATATTGCGATACTGAAGAAAAATCAATCAATCCATTTTCTCTCCAATATTTTCAAAATGAAACTTCCGAAACCGGGCTTACAGTGCTTTCTGGAAATGATTTCTTTATTGCTATCGGCAATAACAATATCAGGAAAAATGTTTATAATAATCTCGCCATAAAAAACTTATTACCCATTAATGCAATACATGCAACCGCCGTAATTGATAATAGTGCTGATATAGCTTCACATGGAGTAATGATCGCATCCAATGTTTCAATAAATGCTTTGGCAAAAATTGGTATAGGTGCAATTTGCAATACACATTCCATTATAGAGCATGAATGCGTAATTGGAGATTTTGCTCATGTAGCGCCGGGTGCGGTTGTATGTGGTAACGTAAAAATCGGTGAAAATAGTTTTGTTGGAGCAGGATCGGTTATTAGAGAAAACATCACGATTGGCAATAATGTAATTATTGGCGCCGGATCTGTCGTTGTAAAAAATATCCCGGATAATGTAAAAGTAATGGGCAATCCTGCCTGCATTATAAAATAATAATTAAGCATCGCTTATCCCTTAACTTTACGCCTAAATTTTATTTATAAATGAAGGTATTAGTTACAGGTGGCGCAGGCTATATTGGCTCCGTTCTGGCAAGGCAATTGTTAAATAAAAATTTCCAGGTTCGTGTTTTAGATTCCCTAAAGTTTGGAGGTGATGCATTATATGATGTAATGCTTAATCCAAATTTTGAATTTATAAAAGGAGATATAAGAAATGCAGAAGATATTGATAAAGCACTGGTTGGTATTGATGCTATTGCACATCTGGCAGCAATTGTTGGAGATCCTGCCTGTAAAAAATATAGTGAAGAAGCAAATGAAACCAACTGGGATGCTTCTGTAAACTTATTCGAAAAAGCTGAAAAAGCCGGTGTTAAAAGATTTGTATTTGCCAGTACCTGCAGTAATTATGGTAAAATGGTAAACCCCGATGATTTTGTTACAGAAAGATCTGAGCTTAGGCCAGTTTCTTTATATGCCGAACTAAAAGTTAAGTTTGAAAGATTCCTGTTAGAACAACATAGAGATTCAAATATTTGCAGCACATCTTTACGTTTCAGTACTGTATATGGATTTTCTCCCCGCATTAGATTTGATCTTACTGTAAATGAGTTTACAAGAAATGCAGTAGTGAATGGCGAACAGGAAATTTGGGGCCAGCAATTCTGGAGGCCTTACTGCCATGTAGATGATCTTGCAGGATCTGTGGTATTAGTGCTTAAAAGTTCTGAAGAAAAAGTAAGAGCAAATGTATATAACGTAGGTTGGACTGATGAAAACTATCAAAAAGGAACAATAATGAAAGAAGTGTGTAAAGTTGTTCCCAATGTAAAAGTGAATTATGTAGAAAGTACAGAAGACCCCAGGGATTACAGGGTTAATTTTGATAAAATTAAAAATGAGTTGGGCTTTAATCTTACTAAAAAGGTACCGGATGGAATAAATGAAATTTACACACTGGTAAAATCAGGGATAATTATTGATCCTTTTGAGCAAAAATTCAGAAATATATAAAAATGAATATTATTAAGAATGACGGGGCTTACACAACGCTCCGTTTTTTTTTATAGGTTTGCGAAGGAAAGCGCAAATAAAATCTATGCTATTACTATCCGGCCCAAATATTTCAGGAAACGAGTGGAAGTATGTAAAAGATTGCCTGGATACAGGTTGGGTAAGCAGTGTTGGCGCATACGTGGAAAAATTTGAAAAAATCACTTCTGACTTTACAGGTGCAAAGTATGCAGTAGCCACCAGTAGCGGAACAACTGCTTTACACATTTGCTTAATTTTAAACAACATCGCAAAAAATGATTATGTAATAGCGCCTAATATAACTTTTGTTGCAAGTATCAATTCCATAAAATATACAAATGCTGATCCTATTCTTATAGACGTAGATGAACATACCTGGCAGATGGATCTTGATCTTTTGGAAAAATTTTTCTCTGAAGAAACAGAAATTAAAAATGGGAATAGTGTTTATAAAAAAGATGGAAGAAAAATAAAAGCTATCATGCCCGTTCATGTATTGGGAAATATGTGCGATATGGACCAACTGCTGGAGATCTCAAAAAAATATAATCTTATTATTATAGAAGATGCAACCGAGGCTCTCGGTTCTTATTATAAAGAAAAACATGCGGGAACCTTTGGTTTGATGGGTACCTTTAGTTACAATGGAAACAAAATTATTACAACAGGTGGCGGCGGAATGATAATTACAGATGATGAATCTTTGGCAAAGAGGGCAAAGCACCTTACCACCCAGGCTAAAAGTGATCCATTTGAATATATGCATGATGAAATTGGGTACAATTATCGCCTGGTAAATACAGCAGCAGCAATGGGTGTAGGGCAAATGGAATTGCTTCCACAGTTTTTAATGCGTAAAAGAGAGATCATTTCTTTTTATAAAAATGAATTGGAAGGAGTTGGTGATATCTCATTTCAAAAAGTTAATGAAGTAGTAAACCCCAACTGGTGGCTGCCAACAATTATGACTGAAAAGCAAAAGCAGGTATTAAAAATTTTAAACGACAACAAAATGCAAAGCAGGCCTTTTTGGGTGCCGATGAACAAACTGCCAATGTTCAAAAACAATTTATATTATAAAAAAGATAATAGGTCTGATTACATTTACCAAAAATGTTTAAGCATTCCCTGCTCCACTAATATAACTGACGCTGAACTGGCTGCAGTGGCTTCAAAAATTAAAGAGGTGTTTTGAACTCTTAAAATAAAACGAATTGTATAAATTTCTAAAACGTATTATAGATATTTTGATAGCCGGATTGGCTTTAATAATCCTCTCGCCAATTTTAATTATTGCAATGATAATTTTATTACTAACAGCGGAGCATGAAGTATTTTATTATCAGAAGAGGATTGGTTATAAAAACAAACCTTTTTATATCCTGAAGTTTGCCACCATGTTAAAGAACAGTGTTAACATGGGTACAGGCCACTTAACACTACGCAATGACCCACGGGTTACATGGTTTGGAAAAATTTTGAGAATAACAAAGATCAATGAGCTGCCGCAGATCATTAATGTATTTAAGGGTGATATGAGTATAGTTGGGCCCAGGCCATTAATGGAATCAGGTTTTAAATTATATCCCAAAGAAATTCAGGAAACAATTTATAATGTAAAACCCGGAATTACAGGAATTGGATCATTGGTTTTTAGAGATGAGGAGAAATTAATTTCTGCTGCTAATGACCCGGTGGCAATGTACCAAACGATCTCTCCTTTCAAGGGCGCATTGGAGATGTGGTATCAAAAAAATACATCTCTTTATACCGATCTTATGATAATATTTCTTACCGCCTGGTCAATATTTTTCCCAAACAACACCTTACAAAATAAAGTTTTTAAAGATCTTCCTGCTAAAGAATTTGTAACAAGCTTACATGCTACTTAGTATTATTTAGTGCCCAGCTAACAAACTGTTTTAAGCCATCTTGCAGTTTTGTTGCAGGATAATATTTAAGCAATTGTTGTGCTTTGGAAATATCTGCGTAGGTAACAGGAACATCGCCTTGCTGCTCAGGAAGTTTATTTAAAATTGCTTTTTTACCTAATATTTTTTCCAGAGAAGATACTAATTCAGAAAGTGTGACCGGTTTGTTATTTCCTAAATTAATAATTTCAAAATTTGACTTCTCATATAACATTGCAGATACAATTCCGGCAACCGTATCTTTTACAAAAGTGTAATCTCTTACAGTATCTCCATTACCAAAAAAGTTTATCGGCTCGCCATTAAGTATTTTATGTGTGAAATTATTAATTGCAAGATCAGGTCTTTGTCTTGGGCCATACACTGTGAAAAAACGAAGCGCAACAAACCGCATTCCATATAATTGGCTGTATGTTTTACCCAGCCATTCTCCCGCAATTTTTGAAGATGCATAGGGACTGACAGGCATTAAATCCTTATCACTTTCTTTCCATGGAATATTCGGGTTAATGCCATACACACTGCTGGAAGAACCAAATACAAATTGCTTAACTGATTTTTGTTTTGCGATCTCCAAAATATTTTGCAAGCCAACTACATTTACATGCTGATAGAGTACCGGGTCCTTAATACTAGGCCTGACGCCTGCTTTGGCGGCAAGATGAACAACAATATTATAGCGCTCATCCAGCTTTTCGGATAAATTTTTATCTGTTATATCAGCTTCTACTAATTTAAAATCTGGATTACTGATATGCGATTCAATATTTTTTCTTTTTAATTCAGGATCATAAAAATTATCAAAGTTGTCAACACAAGTAATGGAATATTCATTGTTAGCCATTAAAAAATCAATTAAATGGCTACCAATAAACCCTGCACCTCCTGTTATTAAAATATTTTTTTTTATGCTCATCAAATTGTGTGCGATAAAATACATTTTAAATTAGTCAATACTTTCTTCCATCCTGTTTAAAAACTCCCAAAGCTCAGTCATAGTTTTTATATTCTCTACAATTAAAATTCCATTTTTGCCAACCTGCTTTAATCTTGCTTTATTGGTTTTTGTTTGAATGAATTTTAAGATTCCCGTAAAGGTTTCGCTTTGAAAATAAGGTGATTCAGGATTGCTTACAAAAAAGCATTTTAAATTCTCATTCTTCAACAACATTTTTTCAAATCCAAGTTCCACAGCTATTTTTCGGCATCTTACTGTTGTAAAAAGGTCTTCCACCTGCGAAGGAATGGGGCCGAAACGATCTAGCATTTCAATATGGAAATCATTAAGTTCTTTTTCATTCTCACAATTATCAAGACGCGAATACAGGCTCAATCTTTCCGTGATACTTTCCACATAATCGTCGGGGATCAATATTTCAAGATCAGTATCGATGGTACAATCTTTTACAAAATCATCCTGCTGCTGAATTTCTTCTTTAAATAACTCTTTAAACTCTTTTCGCTTTAATTCTCTTATAGCTTCATCAAGAATTTTCTGGTACATCTCGAAACCTATTTCTGCAATGAATCCACTTTGTTCTCCCCCCAGTAAGTTTCCGGCACCACGTATGTCAAGGTCACGCATTGCAATCTGGAAGCCGCTTCCAAGGTCACTGTATTGTTCCAGAGTTGATAAACGTTTCCGGCTATCAGCAGGCAATGTACTCATCGGCGGCGCTAATAAATAACAAAATGCTTTCCTGTTACTTCTTCCTACCCTGCCTCTTAATTGATGGAGATCACTTAATCCAAACTGGTGTGCATTGTTTACAATGATCGTATTTACGTTTGGAATATCAACGCCGCTTTCAACAATGTTTGTACAAACCAGTACATCATATTTTTTATCCATAAAATCAAGGATGGTTTCTTCCAACGTATCTCCATCCATCTGCCCGTGTGCAAAAGCAATACTAAGATCAGGACAAAGCCCTTGTATCAATCCTTTCATTTCTGCCAATCCATGCACACGGTTATGAATAAAGAAAACCTGGCCGCCTCTTTCTGTTTCATAATAAATAGCCTCTCTTATAAAGTCTGCATCAAATACATGAACCTCGGTTTGTATTGGCTGCCTGTTGGGAGGTGGGGTATTGATAATGCTAAGATCTCTTGCACCCATCAAACTAAATTGTAAGGTCCTGGGGATTGGAGTCGCAGTTAATGTAAGCGAATCAACTGTCGTTCGTATCTGTTTCAACTTTTCTTTTGATGCTACACCAAATTTTTGCTCTTCATCAATTATCATTACACCAAGGTCTTTAAACTTTACATCTTTACTTAACAGAGCATGTGTGCCGATAATAATATCTATCTTACCCTCTTCTAATTTTTTAAGTGTTTCTTTTTTCTCTTTTGCCGATTTAAACCGATTTATATAATCAACTGTTACCGGAAAATCTTTTAAACGATCACCAAAAGTTTTATAATGCTGGTAGGCAAGAATGGTTGTAGGAACCAGTACTGCAGCCTGTTTTCCGTCAAGGTTTGATTTGAATGCAGCTCTTATAGCGATCTCTGTTTTGCCAAAACCAACATCACCGCAAACCAGCCTATCCATTGGTGAAGGTTTTTCCATATCACGCTTTACATCAACCGTTGCTTTGTTTTGATCAGGAGTATCTTCATAAATAAAAGATGCTTCCAGTTCTGTTTGCATATAATTATCCGGCGAATGTGCAAAGCCTTTTAAGCTTTTTCTCTGTGCATATAATTTTATAAGATCGGTTGCAATATCCTTTACTTGTTTCTTGGTTTTATCTTTCAGTTTATTCCATACATCACTACCAAGTTTATTCATTTTAGGCACTGTTCCCTCTTTGCCGCTGTATTTACTAATCTTATGTAGAGAAGAAATATTTACATACAACAGGTCTTTATCTTTATAAATAATTCTTACCGCTTCCTGCATTTTACCGTTGGCATCTATCTTCTGTAAGCCGCTGTACACACCTACTCCATGATCAATGTGTGTGACATAATCTCCGGGTTGTAATTCACGAAGTGTTTTTAATGTAAGCGCCTTATTCTTGCTGAAAGCCTGCTTTACTTTGTATTTATGATAGCGTTGAAATATCTGGTGATCGGTATAACAAACCAGTTTAAGATCATCATCAATAAAACCTTCATGAATAGAGGTTGGTATAGGAGTGAATTGTATTTCTGCCTTTAGATCAGCAAAAATGCTGTGTAATCTTTCTAATTGTTTTGGATTATCAGCAAATAAAAAAATGTTGTATTTTTTTTGCTCCAGCTCTTTCAAATTTTGAATGAGCAGATTGAACTGGCGATTGAAAGCGGGCTGTTCCTTTGTAAGAAAGTTGACAGTTGACAGTTGACTATTGGCCGATTTAGAAAAGTATGCTCTGTTCCCAAACTCAATTACATGTCGTTCCTTAATTTGTTCTTCTAAAACATTTGCTTTTACAAAATCATTCTCCGTAACGATCGCTTTCTCACTTAACTCATCATGTTCCTGTTGCAACTTGTAGCTTGTAGTTTGCGGCTTATTTATCTTTTCAATTTCAATAAATGTTCCAAGGTCTTCTTCCTGCTGATTGATCTTTTCTTTTATGAAGTCCCAATCTTCTGTCCAGACTGCCGTGTTCTCGGGCAGAAAATTCAGCAATGAAACTTTTTCTCCTGAATCGAATTGTGTTTCTACATTCGGGATAATGTTTACCTGCAATAATTTTCTTTCACTCAACTGGTTCTCCGGATCAAAAATTCTTATACTGTCTATCTCATTTCCGAACAATTCAATCCGGTATGGTTTTTCATTACCAAAAGAATAAATATCAAGAATGCCACCACGTACAGCAAACTGGCCGGGCTCATACACAAAATCAGTTCTTTCAAAACCATATTCAACAAAGCGTTTTAATATACCCTCCACATCAATAGTTTCGCCTTGTTTAAAAGAAATAATATTTGATGACAAAGTTTTTGAGAGCACAACTTTTTCAAACAATGCTTCAGGATAAGTAATAACAACGCCAACTCTTGCACCAGGTAAAGCAGTTGAAAATTTGGTAAGGCATTCCGTTCGCAGCATTACATGGCTGCTGTTTAACAGCCTGTAATTTTTTTTTGTTTTAAAAGAAGATGGAAAATAAAATATGTTTAAAGCATTGCTGATATTTTCCAAAGTATTATGGAAATAGGCGGCCTCTTCAGCGTCTTTTAAAATAACAAGGTGATTGATCTTTGATGCAGCAGGCTGACTAAAAACAGCGTTGATAATAAACTGGGAGACACTTCCCTGTAATCCTGAAAGATGAATTGTTTGCGGGCGGGACAAACCAATCCTGTCCGCTATTGCAAAAATGCGGGGGTCATTCTTAAAACTATTCAGCAACACATCCAGGTTCATTCGCCATGCAAAGATACAATTAACTAAAAGAACCAATAAACAGCATTCACTAAAATTGTCGCAATTTTCTATTTCTTTGCATACTGACTAAAAAAATTTTATGGCATTACAACCATGGCGCATTGGCAAAGTGATACTGATAGAAAATGAAACAAGTGACACAAGAAGATTCTGGATCGAAGTGCCTGAATTAGAAAAATTTGATTTTATTCCGGGCCAGTTTGTAACGCTTGATCTGCCTATTCATGAGAAAAAAAATAAGCGTTGGCGCAGCTATTCCATAGCATCATGGCCTGATGATACCAATGTTTTTGAACTTGTGATTGTTTTGGATCAAAAAGGCGTAGGCACCCCTTATCTTTTTAATGAAATAGTTGTTGGTTCGGAATTGACCTTTCGCGGACCACAAGGAGTGTTTATTTTAAAAGATCCTTTGGATAAAGATATTTTTATGATCTGTACCGGCACTGGTATTGCACCTTTCAGAAGCATGATCCATGATATAAAGAATAACAACATCCCTCACCAAAATATTTACCTGATTTTTGGTTGCCGCACTAAAAACACTTTGCTTTATTATGAAGAAATGAAAAAACTTGGGGAAGAGATGGATGACTTTTATTATATCCCAACATTATCCCGTGAGCAGTGGGAAGGTAACAGCGGGTACGTGCATTCCATTTATGAATCTTTGTGCATGGAAAGAAAACCTGCCAGTTTCTTCCTGTGTGGCTGGAAGGGTATGATAGATGATGCAAAGCAAACAATAATGGGTATGGGTTATGATAAAAAAGAAATTCATGTAGAGATCTATGGTTGATAGTTACTTTTCTTTAGTGCTAAAAAACTATGATTATTATCATGCCTTCTAATTATAAGTGCTATCTGCGCATACATTTATAGAATAGCATTTTTTACTTTAACTTGTATCATCAAAAAATTCTTCATTCATTAACTTAAATCTATGGGTGCATCATCAATGATTGTTTTGATAATTGCCGGACTTACATTTTCCATCATCGCGATTTTGGTTTCAAAACTGGTAACAAAAGAAACCAAAAATCCCCAAAAATCAGAGCCATACGAATGCGGCATTCCCACCACCGGCAAAACCTGGATACAATTAAACGTAGGTTATTACTTATTTGCGCTCATATTTTTAATTTTTGATGTTGAACTGATTTTTATTTTTCCATGGGCAGTTGTTGCAAAAAGTGTTGGATGGGTTGCTCTTATAGAAATTGTCATTTTCTTTTTTATATTATTTATGGGATTTTTATATGCACATAAAAAAGGTGCGCTAAAATGGATGTAAGGCCCTCACCCTATCCTCTCCCCAAGGGGAGAGGGAAATGGAGAAGATAAAAGCGATTAAAAAATAATTTTAAATATTAATGAGTAATATTTCAAATAATTCTGAGTCTTCAAAAGTCTCCCCCATGGGGGGAGATTTAGAGGGGGCTGTGAAAGTTATTGAAACGCCTGGCGGCGGAATTGTATTAAGCAAACTGGATGATGTAATTAACTGGGCAAGATCAAATTCATTATGGCCATTAACCTTTGCAACCAGTTGTTGCGGCATTGAAATGATGGCAGTCGCCTCCGCAAAATATGATTTCTCCCGCTTTGGTTTTGAGGTGGCCCGTGCCTCACCACGCCAGGCCGATGCAATTATTATCGCAGGAACTATCGTAAATAAAATGGGACCAGTTTTAAAAAGATTATACGACCAAATGGCTGATCCAAAATATGTGATCGCGATGGGCGCTTGTGCAATTAGCGGCGGTCCTTTTTTTTACAATACTTATTCAGTGGTTAAAGGCGCCGATCATATTATACCTGTAGATGTTTATGTTGCCGGTTGCCCGCCAAGGCCCGAAGCATTGCTGCATGCATTGATTAGCTTGCAGGAAAAAATTAAAGCCGGTATGACACGAGAACAAATAAAATCCGGCAAAGAATAACTATGCTAAACGAGGAGTTGAAAACCAAAATAATGAACCAGCTTACTTCTGCAACTTTTGAAGAAAGCGGTGAATGGCTCAATATCAATATTGAGCCAAAGGACTGGCTGCCTCTTGCACAACAACTTCGCAATGATGAAACTTTATACTTCGATTATCTTTTCTGTTTAACATGCATTGATTGGAAGACCCATCTGACAATGGTATATCACCTTACTTCAACAAAATTCCGGCATAACATAGTTGTAAAATCAATTTTAGATAATGATGCTCCTGAAATTGAAACAGTAAGCCATATATGGAAAACAGCAGAATTTCATGAAAGAGAAGTGTATGAAATGTTCGGCGTTAATTTTTTAAACCATCCCGATCTTAGGTTGTTGATCTTACCTGATGGTTGGGAAGGAAAAAACCCTATGCGAAAAGATTTTGAAGACCCTATTAATATGATCAAGCTTTAAGCCCCACCTCCTCCCCTTCAGGGGAGGAAAAGGAAAAAAGAGCGGAAAAGATCGAGTGAAAATTTAGTTTAAAAATTTAAAATGTTTAGAGAAACTGAAATATTAAAAAATAGTTCAGAAATCTCCCCTATCGGGGAAGATTTAGAGGGGGCCGGAGATCTTATTATTAATGTAGGACCACAACATCCTGCAACACATGGCGTATTACATTTGGTGATAACGCTTAATGGAGAGACCATTAAAAAAGTTGAACCGCATCTTGGTTATATACATCGCTCTATTGAAAAAATGTGTGAGAGCTTAACTTATCGTCAATTCATTTATGTTACCAGCCGGATGGATTATCTCTCTGCCCATATAAATAACCATGGCTGTGCATTGTGCGTTGAAAAAGGAATGCAGATCGAAGTGCCGGAAAGGGCGCAGGTGATAAGAGTCATTATGGATGAGCTGACAAGAATTGCATCGCATGAATTATGGTGGGGCGCAATGGCTATGGATATTGGGGCATTCACACCTTTCTTCCATGCCTTTAGAGAAAGGGAAACTATTAACGATATCATGGAAGAAACCTGCGGCGCAAGATTGACCATGAATTATATGGTGCCGGGTGGTGTGATGTTAGACTTGCATCCCGATTTTAAAAAAAAGGTAAAAGAATTTATTACGCTTTTTAAATCCAAGGTTAATGAATATGACGAAATGGTAACGGGTAATATTATTTTTCAAAACAGGATGAAAGATGTGGGTGTATTATCAAAAGAAGATGCGGTCTCTTTTGGCTGCTCAGGGCCAACAGCAAGAGGTAGTGGCGTTAGTTGTGACATCAGGAAATTATATCCTTACGAAGTTTATAATAAAGTAGAGTTTGATGAGATAATTGAAATCGCAGGTGATTCGCTTGCACGCTACATGGTAAGAATAAAAGAACTGCATCAGTCGGTAAAAATTATTGAACAACTAATCGATAATATTCCTGAAGGTGATTTCCAGGCAAAAACGAAAGCCGTTTTAAAATTACCTAGGGGAGAATTTTATTCAAGGGTAGAAACAGCAAGAGGTGAATTTGGTGTGTATATAGTGAGTGAAGGAGGAACAACACCTTACAGAATTAAATTCCGTTCACCTGGTTTTTCAAATCTTTCTGCACTTGATCATATGGCAAGAGGAAGTAAGCTAGGAGACCTGGTAGCGATGATGGGAACATTGGATTTAGTGATACCGGATATTGATCGGTAACCCCCTCCGCCCCCTAAAGGGGTAACTTGGAGAGGATTAAATAATAGTAACGTAAATAAAAATAA
Source organism: Chitinophagales bacterium (assembly GCA_043749085.1). Classification (GTDB taxonomy): domain Bacteria; phylum Bacteroidota; class Bacteroidia; order Chitinophagales; family Chitinophagaceae; genus Ginsengibacter. Next base: position 9,124 of record JAYVEA010000352.1, on the reverse strand, counting down.
AAGCCCCTTTAGGGGTTGGGGTATGTGGAGTTTATCTAACATAACAAACAACATTCAAAACTGGTTGAACCAAACATTCAATCCAACCCTGGCATTGATCTTTGAAATGATCATTGCCGGAATAGCTGTAATTAGTTTATTTGCTATACTAGGATTGGTATTGGTGCTCATGGAAAGAAAAGTTTCTGCTTGGATGCAGATCCGGCTGGGCCCTAACCGTGTCGGGCCAAAGGGAATGTTGCAATCTTTTGCAGATACTTTAAAATTATTGGTGAAAGAAGGATTAACTCCAGGTGGCTCCGATAAATTTTTATTCAACCTGGCTCCAGTCATTGCATTGGTTGTTGCAATGTTATTAATGGCGCCTATTGCATTTGCGAAAGATTTTCAATTATGGAATTTGAACATCGGCGTGTTATATGTGTCTGCAATTTCTTCCATAATGGTCATCAGTATTTTAATGGCGGGTTGGGCAAGTAATAATAAATATTCCTTGATGGGCGCAATGAGAAGTGGTGCACAGATAGTAAGTTATGAATTGTCTGCTGGCTTATCTATTCTTTCCATTGTTGTATTATCAGGCAGTCTTAATGTTTCAGATATTATTTATTCGCAGGAAAATGGATGGTGGATATTTAAGGGTCATATCCCGGTGATCATTTCATTTGTAATTTTTATTATTGCCGTAACTGCAGAAACAAACAGGGCACCTTTTGATCTCGCAGAAGCCGAATCAGAATTAACCGCAGGGTTTCATACTGAATATTCAGGGATGAAATTCGCTTTGTTTTTTTTAGCAGAATATGTGAATGTATTTATTGTGTGTGCCATTGGCGCAACCTTATTTTTCGGTGGATGGATGCCTTTGCACATCGGCAACTGGCAAGGGTTTAATCATGTGATGGACTACATTCCATCCAGTATCTGGTTCTTTGGGAAAACGTTTTTCTTAATTTTTATTATCATGTGGTTCAGGTGGACATTCCCACGTTTACGTATCGATCAATTGCTAAATTTGGAATGGAAATATTTACTGCCTATCAGTATGTTTAATTTGTTATTGACAACTGTGATTGCGATTTTAGGTTGGCATTTTTAACCTTCTATCTCTCCGCCAATAAGCGGCAGGAAATAGAGAAGATTAAAGCGAAGATGAAAAGAAAACAAATGTTGAAATGCTTAATTACAAATATTGATTAAAAAATAAAAGCCCCTCGTTCCCCTCTCTTGAAGAGAGAGGGGAACGAGGGGCGAGGTACCATGTTTATAGTTAAATACATAAAAGATATTTTCAGTGCTGTAAAATCACTGCTTGTCGGTATGCGCCGCACAGGATATTATTTTACGCATCACAAAGAAATAATTACACAACAATATCCTGACAACAAAGAAACCTTAAACCTGCCGGAAAGATTTAAGGGAGAAGTAGTAATGCCACATGATGAAAATAATGAGCATGCATGCACAGGTTGTACAGCCTGCGAACTTGCTTGCCCTAATGCAACTATAAAAATTATAACAAAATTTGATATTACACCTGAAGGCAAAAAGAAAAAAGCGCTGGACAAATTTGTGTATCACCTTGAGTTATGTACCATGTGCAATCTCTGTATTATCGCCTGTCCAACGGATGCTATTAAAATGGCCCAGACATTTGAACACAGCGTTTTCGACAGAAGTGAGTTAACAAAAATTTTAAATAACCCCGGATCAAAAATTAGAGAAGGCATAGAATGAGTGGATCAACAATTATTTTTTATTTACTGGCTGCGCTTACTTTGGTGAGTGCGGTAATGGCTGTTACTACAAGACAGATCTTTCGTGCCGCCATTTACTTATTATTTTCTTTAATAGGAATCGCAGGAATTTATTTCTGGCTGCAATATGAATTTATTGCTGCGGTACAGATAGTAGTGTATGTTGGTGGTATTGTAGTGCTCATCATTTTTTCTATTTTCTTAACCCAACAGGCAGGTGATCTTTTACCAAAACAGAAAATCGGAAGACAATTATTTTCTGCATTGGCCGCATTTTGCGGATTAGCATTGGTAATGCTACAATTATATCAACATGAATTTAGCAAGACAAACAATGCTTCTATTGAACCAACTGTAACCAATATTGGTAATCAAATGTTGGGAGTAAATGATAATGGATATGCGTTACCATTTGAAGTGGTAAGTATGTTGTTGCTTGCGGCATTGATCGGTTGTATCGTTATTGCCTTAAAAAGTAAACCTAAAGAAACATGATCACACCGGGGTTATACCATATTCTTTTTATCAGTGCAACATTATTCTTTATTGGTGTATATGGATTTTTTACAAGAAAAAATCTTGTTACAATGCTGATGAGTGTTGAGCTAATATTAAACAGCGTGAATTTAAATTTTATTGCTTTCAATAAATATTTATGGCCTGACAGATTGGACGGCCTTTTCTTTACCATATTTATTATTGCTATAGCAGCAGCAGAAGCAGCCGTGGCCATTGCGATTATAATAAATCTTTATCGAAGTCATAGATCAATTGATGTGGAGAATGCAGAAGAACTGAAATTTTGAAATGCCAAACGCAACTTACATAGCGCTCATTCCTTTACTGCCACTGGCAGGGTTTTTATTACTCGGGCTTTTTGGAAGAAAATCTTTTAAGAATACTTCCGGAATTATCGGAACAGCTTTATTATTGATATCGACAGTGTTAGCATTATATACTGCTTATGGATATTTTTTCGGGTATGGAAAAGTTGATGGCGTTTATCAAAAATTAGTTCCACTACATTATACATGGCTCGAATTCTCAAAAGGAGTTTCAATAGATATGGAAATTATCCTCGATCCCATTTCTGTGATGATGTTGGTGGTGGTAACATTTATTTCTTTGATGGTGCATATTTATAGTCTTGGTTACATGAAAGGTGACGAAAGATTTTCAACTTATTATGCATTTCTTGGACTGTTTACTTTTTCTATGTTGGGGCTGGTTATCTCTTCCAATATTTTCCAGATATATATTTTCTGGGAGCTTGTTGGTGTTTCTTCATTCTTATTAATTGGATATTATTATGATAAACCAAGTGCAGTAACTGCCTGTAAAAAAGCTTTTATCGTAACACGTTTTGCAGATGTTGGATTTTTGATTGGTATTTTAATTCTTTCGTTTTATTCAGGCACTTTGGATTTTAATACGCTCATACAGAGATTGACTTCTCCTGAATCCACTGAATTAAAAAACGCAGTTGCCGCATCTTTTCTTGGTGTTTCTGCATTAAACTGGGGATTGGTGTTAGTGTTTATGGGTGGTGCAGGCAAGAGTGCGATGTTTCCATTACACATTTGGTTACCCGACGCAATGGAAGGCCCCACGCCGGTTTCAGCTTTGATACATGCTGCAACTATGGTAGTAGCAGGTGTTTTTTTAGTGGCCAGGTTATTTCCCGTCTTTGCCATTTCATCTCCCGGCGCATTGGGTTTGGTTGGTTATGTTGGTGCTATCTCTGCAGTAATTGCAGCTGTTATTGCATGTACACAAACAGATATTAAAAGAGTGCTGGCTTATTCAACTATGTCGCAGATCGGGTACATGATGTTCGCTTTGGGGGTTTCAAAATACGGTGGTGAAAATGGATTGGGTTATACAGCGTCCATGTTCCATCTTTTTACGCATGCAATGTTTAAAGCATTGCTGTTCCTGTGTGCAGGAGCAGTAATTCATTTTATTCACAGCAACGAAATGAAAGATATGGGTGGACTAAGAAAATATTTGCCCATCACACACATTACGTTTTTGATTGCCTGCCTGGCCATATCCGGTGTACCTCCATTCGCAGGTTTTTTTAGCAAAGAAGAAATTTTATTAGCGGCATATCAACACAACACTACTATTTATTGGATAGCATTGATCACTTCGGGGTTAACTGCATTTTATATGTTCCGTTTATACTTCAGTATTTTCTGGAGCAAAGCTCCCTCTCCTTTGTCCGAAAGGACTCCTTTAGAGGAGAGGGCTGGGGGTGAGGTCCATAAAAGCGAAGGTGGCTTTGCTATGATGATGCCATTGGTGCTCCTGGCTGTAGGCGCAGCAGCAGCTGGTTTCATACCATTTGGAAATTTCGTAAGCAGTGATGGAAGAGTATTGGAAAATAAATTTCATTTAGGATTTTCTATAGCTCCTGTTGTATTGGCATTAACAGGAATTTTTATTGCGATGTGGATGTATAAAAAACAAAGTGATAAGCCCGATAAGATAGCTGCTTCATTCAGTGGTTTATATAAAGCTGCTTATAATAAATTTTACATTGATGAGATTTATTTATTCATCACAAAAAAAATAGTTTTCAATTTAATTGGAAGGCCGGCGGCATGGTTTGATAAAAATGTAGTGGATGGTTTGATGAATGCAATCGGAAACAGCACGCAAAATATTTCAGAAAAAATAAAAAGATTTCAATCGGGTAAAGTTCAGCAGTATTCCATTTACTTTTTAGCAGGAGTAATTGGGCTGGCCTTACTTTTTATTTACTGGTGGCGTCCCCTCTAACTCCCCCGAAGGGGAGAGAACAGGGCAAGTGTAAGATTGTAGAAAGGTTTAAACATTCTTGTATTGATGATTATTAAATTGAAGTTTAAATGGAAGAAAAAATTTTTATTAATGATTTAAAGTACCGCTTCTTCCCCTTCGGGGAAGGAGAAGGAGGATGGGGCTTATGAATTTATCGTTATTGATCTTATTGCCATTACTTACTGCGGTTACAATTCTCTTAGCAAGGAACGCAACACAGGTTAAGCGTATAGCATTGGCAGGAGCCATTCTTCAGTTTGTATTAGCTTTTGCATTATTGTTCCTTTTCCGCCATGAAAGAATGGAAGGCAATAATGCACAAATGTTATTTGAACTGCAATACAACTGGTTTCCTACCTGGCATATAAATTTTCATTTGGGGGTAGACGGAATCTCTGTTGCCATGATCTTATTAACTTCATTTGTTGTTATTGCCGGTGTATTGGTTTCGTGGAATGTAACAAAGATGACAAAGGAATTTTATTTCTTACTCATCTTGCTAAGCCTTGGCGCTTACGGATTTTTTATTTCTCTTGATCTGTTCATTTTATTTTTCTTTTTAGAGATAGCAGTAATTCCCAAATATTTACTCATTGGTATTTGGGGCAGCGGCAAAAAAGAATATGCTGCAAACAAACTGGCCCTTATGTTAATGGGCGGCTCTGCATTGGTTTTGGTTGGATTACTGGGTGTTTATTTTTCAGTGAAAGAACACAGCTTCGACCTGGTTAAATTATCACAGTTGCATATTCCCATCCAAACCCAGATGATTTGCTTTCCCTTATTGTTTGTTGGCTTTGGTGTGTTTAGCGCTTTGTTTCCTTTTCATACCTGGGTGCCTGATGGTCACTCTTCTGCACCCACAGCGGGGTCAATGTTTCTTGCAGGGATCTCTATGAAACTCGGTGGCTATGGATGTTTGCGTGTAGCAACTTACATTATGCCCGAAGGCGCTAAAGAATATGCTTCAATAATTATTGTGCTTTCTGTAATTGCAATTTTATATGGCGCATTCGCTACCATGATGCAGAAGGATCTTAAATACCTCAATGCATATTCATCCGTTAGCCATTGCGGATTTGTTTTGCTTGGCATTGGCATGTTAACCAAAACTTCCATGACGGGTGCGGTAATGCAAATGGTTTCGCATGGTTTGATGACAGCCCTTTTCTTTGCTGTTATCGGCATGATATACGAACGTACACATACCCGGCAGGTTAGTGAAATGGGAGGGCTGTTGAAGAAGATGCCTTTCATCAGTACAGTTTTATTTATCGTTGGTTTGTGTTCACTTGGCTTACCCGGCCTTAGTGGTTTTGTTGCAGAGATGACAGTGTTCATGGGCTCATGGCAACACCCTGATACATTCAGAAGAGTCGCAACAATATTAGCTTGTCTTTCAATAGTTGTAACTGCAGTTTATATTTTAAGAGCAGTTGCAAAAGTGGCGATGGGACCATTAAAAGATGAATTTAAAAATTTAACGGATGCAGCATGGAATGAAAAACTTGCTGCATTTATTTTAATAGCAGGAATTATAGCCATTGGCGTTGCACCTTTCTGGCTGAACGATTTGGTAAGTCCGGGAGCAGAAATAATCATGCAAAAAATATCACCATAAATAAAAATGGATGAATGAATTTCTCACATTGATGAAGCCTGAACTGGTAATAACCTTTATCATTTTCCTACTCCTGTTTATCAAAATAGGCAAGGGGTTAAAAAATGAAAGCATGTTATTGCTGATACAGGTTTTGTTATTGCTGAATTTTATTGCCGGATTCCTTTTCAACAGTGAAGGAGTTTTATTTGATGGCATGTATCAAACCACTTCCATGATCACATTGCAAAAAAATATTTTAAGCATGGGAGTTTATCTCATCTCTCTATTATTTGCAGGCTGGTTTAAAAGATCAGAACACATGCCTGAGTTTTTTATGCTGATGTTTTCCGCACTACTTGGTATGTTCTTTCTTATTTCAAGCGGAAACCTGCTCATGTTTTTTTTGTCGCTAGAGCTGGCAACAATACCTGTTGCCGCCATGGCTAATTTTGATCTTGATAAAAAAATATCATCAGAAGCAGCTATGAAAATGATCCTGACTTCTGCATTCTCCTCAGGAATATTATTGTTTGGTATTTCATTAATGTATGGTGCAACCGGAACCATAAGCTTTGCAGAATTGCAGCAGCATCTTGATGGCAGCCCTTTACAGATACTTGCATTGGTATTTCTATTTTCAGCTTTTGCATTTAAATTATCTATTGTACCATTTCATTTATGGACAGCCGATGTTTACGAAGGTTCGCCAATTGCAACAACATCATTCCTGTCTGTTATTTCAAAAGGTGCTGTTGCTTTTGTATTCATGGGTGCTTTATACAAAGTATTTCAGCCAATGCATGAGATTTGGTATAATATGGTGATGATCCTATCCATTGCTACGATGATCATCGGCAACCTCTTTGCATTGCGGCAACAAAATATAAAACGATTCCTTGCATTTTCTTCCATTGCGCAGGTTGGTTTTATCCTGGTGGGCATCAGCAGCAATTCTACGCAGGGAATATCTTCTGTTGTTTATTTTATTTTGATCTATGTATTTTCAAACCTGGCAACATTTGGTGTGGCAGCAGCCATATCATCGCAAACCAATAAAGAAAATATTGATGACTATAAAGGCTTATATCAAACCAACCCTTTTTTAAGCTGGATGCTTGCACTGGCGCTATTTTCATTAGCGGGTATACCCCCAACTGCAGGATTTTTTGGTAAATTGTTTTTGTTGACAGCAGGTGCATCAAAGGGAAGTTATTTTTTTATTACGATTGCTGCACTTAACATGATCATCTCTTTATTTTATTATTTACGGGTTGTACGTGCTGTGTTTATGGAGAAGAATGAACAGCCGATAGAAAAAATAAAAGTTGAATCTTCTGCAAAATTTGCATTGATAATTTGTGGTGCAGGTATAATACTGATCGGATTATTGAGCTGGATCTATGATTACATTCAAATATTAAGTTAGTTATGGCTATTAATAAAAATCATGAATTTGAAGAACTGGATAGTGTTAAATGCGGCATCGTAGAAAGGTATGTGTCGCCGGAAAGAGTTGCCTTTTTAAAAAAAATACTGGAGAATAATCATTACACGGTTATTATTGGTCCATCACCACCGCCAAAGACTGTTGTTGCGCCAGTTGTAAAAACTGAAGAAGGAGTTGAAGTTGACACTTTACCTCCAGCGCCTCCTGCACCTGAAACATTTATTGTTGGTGTTACAGATTATACATTTAACCCTATCAATGCTATATTTGGAAGACTTCTTAAAACGCCAGATGGACATATAGTTACACAGGCCTATTGGCAACAAAAGGAACAGGAAAGTCATGATGAGATTCCCTATTATGAAAACACAAAGAGATAATTTTTTACTTATTATAAATTCCCTGGATTGTAACATAAATAAACCTGTATATTCAGTTATTAAAAAACTAACAATATATGAGACAAAGATCACCACTAAGAGGAATGGCAATCGCCTTTTTCATTATTATAATTTCTTTCTGGAACTTTTCAAGGCTAACAGGAAGCGAATGCATCAGGATAATTCACATTGTTACTTTATTAACTGCGGGTGCAGGAATTGGAGTGTTTCTTGTTAGCTTATTTATGTGGGTCAGAAGCAGATCATAAAAAGGATTGACAGCTTTTTTGCTTTTAGCACAGCCTTTGCAATAAGCTAAAAAAATATTTTATATGGAAGAAAGACATAACGAATCAACGATAAACCGGCCTGAAGGTGACCGCATGGTAGATGCTCCTGTGGTACTGGTTAATATCCCGGAATTTATCAAGAAGATAAAAAAGGAAAAGGTGTGGGATAAAAATGACCGCAATGCAATAACAGTTTTTAAGAGTGATAAGATGCGAATCATACTTGTTGCCCTGCATAAAAAAGCAGAGATGACAACTGAAAGACCGGAAAACATTTTCAGCCTACAGGTTTTAGATGGGAAAGTAAAACTTCATACTGATGTAAAAACGATCGAAATTAGAGAAGATGAGCTTTTTGTGCTTCATGCAAGTATCCCATACAAAATAGAGGCGGTAAAAAAATCTATCTTCTTATTAACTGTGATTGAATAATTATTCACTGATCTTTTCGGCAACAATTCCTCGCACATCACTTAAAGCAATTCTTTCTTGTACCATTGTATCCCTGTGTCTAATCGTAACCATATTATCTTCTTTAGTTTGATGATCTATTGTTACACAAAATGGTGTACCGATGGCATCCATCCTCCTGTATCGCTTACCTATACTGTCTTTCTCTTCATAAAAAGTATGAAAGCCTTGTTTGCATTCGTCCATTAACTGCTTTGCAATTTCTGGTAAGCCATCTTTTTTTACAAGTGGGAGTATCGCTAATTTATAAGGCGCAAGCTTTACCGGGATCTTTAAAACAACACGGCTGTCTTCACTCCCATCTTCTTTATTCCATTTCTGTTCTTCGTAGGCAAGGCTTAAAATGGCAAGCACCAGGCGATCAAGTCCGA
>JAYVEA010000351.1:0-7989 GCA_043749085.1 Chitinophagales bacterium | reverse complement strand
ATTGCATCAAACACGTTGTTCAGAGATATTACAGATTCATCAGGGATGCGCTTCATTCATCAGCAACAGGATTTTATTGATTTTAATATTCAAAAATTATTACCACATAAATTTTCTGAATATGGGCCCTCGCTTGCTGTAGGTGATATTAATAAAGATGGGTTAGATGATATAATTGTTGGCGGTAATACCTTGCATAGTGCAATTATTATGTTGCAGCAACGCAATGGAACATTTATACAAAAACCTTTATTCACTCCCACAGCAACGCAACCAAAAGAGCAATCTTTGGATATGGGAATAACATTATTCGATGTTGATGGCGATGGAGATCTTGATATATATATTGCCAGCGGTGGATATGAAAGCAAATCAGGGGGTGATGTATACCAGGATAAATTAATGATAAATGATGGTAAAGGAAATTTTACATTAGATTCAACTGCATTGCCAAAAAATTTTACCAGTAAATCATGTGTCCGTGTTTGTGATTATGATAATGATGGGGATCTTGATCTCTTTATTGCCGGCAGAGTTGACCCCTGGAAATATCCGCAGTCTGTATCAAGTTTTATTTATCGCAATGATTCTAAAAACGGTGTAATAAAATTTACTGACGTTACATCCTCTGTTGCCGCATCATTAAATAAAGTGGGACTTGTTTGCGATGCTGTGTTTACAGATTTTGATAATGATGGATGGCAGGATCTGATAATAACAGGAGAATGGATGCCAATTAAATTCCTAAAAAATGAGAAAGGGATTTTTAAAGATATAAGCACTACTAGTGGTATAAATAATAAACTTGGTTGGTGGACCAGTATTGTGCCGGGAGATTTTGATAATGATGGTAAAACAGATTATATAGTAGGCAATCTCGGTCTTAATTCTTTTTACAGGGCGAGTGAAAAGTACCCTGTAAAAATTTATGCTAAAGATTTTGATAATAATGGCAGCTATGATGCTATGCCATCCATATTTCTTCCTGCTTCACAAACTGATACTACACGAAGAGAGTTTCCTGTACATACAAGAGATGATATCACCAAACAAATGATCATGTTCCGGTCTAAGTTTCAAAATTATAAATCTTATGCAACAGCAACGTTTGATAAAATGTTTACTGCAGATGAATTAAAAGGAGCTTTAGTATTAGAAGCAAATCATTTTGAGAATAGTTACCTGAAAAATATGGGAAATGGAAAATTTGAAATGATGCCATTACCAAATATTGCACAATATTCCTGTCTTAATGGGATGGTAGCTGAGGATTTTGATGGTGATGGAAATTTAGATTTGTTAATAAATGGAAATGATTTTAGTACAGAAGTTTCTGTTGGGAGGTATGATGCATGTAATGGTCTATTCTTAAAGGGCAATGGCAAAGGAGGCTTTGCGCCTTTGTCTATTCTTCAAAGTGGGTGGTTTGTGCCAGGCAATGGAAAAGCTTTGGTAAAATTAAAAAGCAGTAGTGGTAAATGTTTATTAGCTGCAAGTCAAAATAAAGGCCCTTTAAAAATTTTCCAGCTGAAAAGAGATATTCAAACCATTCAATTACAACCTTCGGATGTTAGTGCAATTATTAAGTATAAAAATGGAATTACACAAAAGCGTGAAGTTGGTTATGGTTCTTCTTTTTTATCACAGTCAGGCCGGTTTTTAAACGTTGATCATAATATTGCTTCTGTAGAAGTAAAAGATAATAAAGGAAATACCCGTCAAATAAATATTCAATAATTAAAATATTTTCCATCAGAACCTATGCTTATAAAAAGGTTTAATTCGCTTTATTTTTTATACCTCGCTTCTTATTTACTTTTATTCTCTTGCGGTGAAAGTTTCAATAGAAACAACACACATTCAGAAACTTCACTATCAAGTATAAGAGATGGTAAAAAATTAGCAGCAAAATATTGCCAGTCTTGTCACTTATTGCCCGATCCATCGTTATTGGATTCAAAAACATGGGAGAAAGGAATTTTACCACAAATGGGTCCACGTCTTGGTATATTTTTTTACAACCTCGAACGTTATCCTTCAGCAAGAGGTGATATGAATTTGGGGTCAAACTTTTATCCATCTAAACCAATGATAAGTTTAGCCGAATGGCAAAATATTATTGATTATTATACTTCTGTTTCTCCTGACACGTTACCGGCTCAGCATCGTCAACAACCTATTCAACAGGATCCATCTCTATTTGCTGTACAGGTTCCTGCTGCCAGTTATTTTAATTCAGCTACATCTTTAATAAAAATAAATATCGATTCATTACATCCATTAATTATAAGTGATGCAATAATAAAAAAGACCTTTGTATTCAATAAAGATTTAAAAATTATTGATTCCGTAATCGGTGGTGGGGCTATTGTTAATATGGAATTTTACCAAAATTCTATTTTAGCCTGTGACATTGGCGTTTTAAATCCTAATAATGGAAAATTTGGAAAGGCTCAATACATAAATATTAATCCAAACGGAAAATTAAAAATAGATTCAATTCCGTTATTTCAAGGTTTACAAAGACCTGTACAGGTTATGGCCGCTGATTTAAATAATGATGGTAGAACTGATTATATTATTTGCGAATTTGGTTTTTTAACGGGCGCATTATCATGGATGGAAAATTTGGGTAATAATAAATTTACCGGTCATATATTAAGAGCTTTACCGGGTGCTATTAAAGTATATGTGCAGGATTATAATCATGATGGACTACCAGACCTGTGGGTGTTATTTGCCCAGGGCGAGGAAGGAATATTTCTTTACACAAATAAGGGTAATGGGAAATTTAGCGGGGAAGAGGTATTACGCTTTCCTCCTGTTTATGGATCATCGTATTTTGAATTGGCAGATTTTAATAAAGATGGATATCCAGATATAGTTTATACCTGCGGAGATAATGCTGATTATTCGCCGGTATTGAAACCTTATCATGGAGTGTATATTTTCTTAAATGATAGCACTAATCATTTTAAACAAAAGTTTTTCTTTCCTATCAATGGTTGTTATAAAGCAATAGCGAGGGATTATGATAATGATGGAGATCTGGATATAGCCACAATTTCTTTTTTTGCGGATTATACAAAACAGCCTGAAGAAGGATTTGTATATTTAAAAAACACCGGCAATCTTAATTTTTTGCCTTACACTGTGCCTGCAGGAACCCTGGGACGGTGGCTTACAATGGACGCCGGTGACATCGATGGAGATGGAAAGATTGACCTTGTGCTGGGAAATTTTTCTATAGGTCCTGCTATGAAAAATGCTAAAGTTGATTGGAAAAAAGCTCCGCCATTTATTTTATTAAAAAATACGACTAGATAAATAAATCAATAATTATTTAATAAATGAGTACAAAAAATCTATATACTTTTCTTATAATTAATTTTTTCTTGTCTGTACTTTTTTATTCATCAGTAGTCGCACAGTCTATTCCACCTTTTAAAATACTTCTTACTAATGGAAGAACTTTTTATGCAAAAGATTTACCGCATCGAAAGCCGGTTATTATTATTTATTTTTCACCCGATTGTGAACACTGTCAAACATTAATGAATGCTTTTTTTAAGAAGATTAATGATTTTAAAAGTACAGAAATAATTATGGTTACTTTCAGACCGTTGAATGAAGTTGCCGGCTTTGAAAAGAGTTATCGAACGTATAAGTATCCAAATATAATTGTGGGAACCGAAATGCCTGCATTCTTTTTTAAAATGTATTACAATCTTATGAATACCCCTTTTACAGTTTTATACGATAAACAGGGAAAATATTTTTATTCCTATAGAAAAGAAACACCAATTGAGGATTTAATTATGCGTGTAAAATTGCTTAAATAAAATACCAATCAGTAACTTTATAGCCCTAATAAATCCTTCCAGCTTATGAGAAGAACATTCTTTTTTGCATTTGTAGCATCGTTACTTTCTTTCGGTTGTTCTAAAAAGCCAGATCATAAAATTCTTACAGATCAAAATATTCTGCATCAAAATATGAAGCAGTTAACTGAGGTGATTATTCAGGATATGTTTTCTCCTCCTGTATCCAGCCGCATTTATTGCTATACTTCATTAGCAGCTTATGAGGCTATTAAATTTGATAAACCAATATATAACTCTGTTACTGCTCAATTGCATGGATTTCCATCCATGCCTGTTCCGGAAAAAAGTAAGCCTTATAATTTTTTACTCGCTGCTACTAAAGCTTTTTTTACGGTAGCAGAGAAAATAACTTTTTCCAAGGATTCTCTTATTCAATATGAAAATAAAATTTATTCTCAATTTGAATCATTGATGGAAAAAGAAACATTTAATCGCTCTATAAGTTTTGGCGAATCTGTTGGAAAGAAAATTTTAGAGAGAGCAGCAAAGGATAATTATAAAGAGACAAGAGGGATGCCTAAATTTTTAGGAAGTAACGAACCTGGAAAGTGGCGGCCAACTCCTGCGGATTATTTAGATGCACTTGAACCTAATTGGGGAATGATAAAACTACTTGCTATTGATTCAGCAGCGCAATGTCAATGTCCTGCACCACCGGTTTTTAATACTGATACCACCAGTGAATTTTTTAAATACACAAAAGAAGTTTACGACATCACTACACATCTTTCAGACTCACAAAAAACAATTGCAAAGTATTGGGATGATAATCCTTTTGTGATCGAACATTCAGGTCATCTTATGTATGGAAATAAAAAAATTACACCTGTTGGCCATTGGATAGGAATTACAGGAATAGCATGTAAAAAAACAAATGCTGATGCAGTAAAAGCTGCTGAGGCATATGCATTAACTTCTATTGCTATGTTTGATGTAATTAATGCATGCTGGAAAACGAAGTATAAGTATAATCATATTCGGCCAGTTACAGTTATTAATGAATTTATAGATAGAAATTGGCAGCCATATTTACAAACGCCGCCTTTCCCGGAACACTCCAGCGGGCATAGTGGAATTTCTGCTTCTGCAGCTACTGTGTTAACTAAATTATTCGGAGATAATTTTGCTTTTGAAGACACAAGTGATCTTGAATATATTGGGATGAAACGAAGCTTTCCATCATTTATAAAAGCGGCAAATGAAGCTTCAATTAGTCGTGTATATGGTGGAATACATTATCGTAGCGGAGTGAATGCAGGAGCACTCCAGGGCAGGGAGGCAGGAGAGTATGTTATAAATAAATTTTTGAAAGAACCATCTGTAAAGAAATGATCTATTTCTTGCTTATTAAGGATCATGGGGATTGATTTTATTTGCTCTATTAAAATCTCATAAAAAAATTATTCATTTTTTTTTTACAATTCGCACTATTTATTAATTTTTTGTTAAATTGAGCGCTGATTCTTCTCCCTTCTTATTAAACAATTAAAAACCAAAACAATTATGATTGCTAAATCCACTTCATTTAAAGTCTTGTTTGGTGCGTTTTTATTATTATTTTGTAATCAACTTTCTGCCCAGCAGAAAACAGTTACAGGTAGTGTAACCAGCACTTTAAACCAACAACCAATTGCCGGCGCCACAGTAGTGGTGAAGGGAACAAACATTGCTACGCAAACTAATGCCGATGGAAATTTTACTGTTACAGTTCCAAATGCAAAATCAACATTGTTATTTACCACTGTAGGTTTTGAGCCAATCGAAATATCTGCAGGCTCAGCTTCCCCAATAAAAGTTGCTTTAAAAGCAACAAATACTACGCTCAATGAGGTAGTAGTAACGGGTTACTCATCACAGGCAAAAAAAGATATTACAGGATCAGTTGCTGTAGTAAATGTAAAAGAATTAATTGCTAATCCGGGCTCCAACATTCAAAGCCTTTTACAAGGCCGTGCTGCAGGAGTAACCGTTGGTACTTCGGGTGTTCCGGGGGCCGGTGCTAGTGTAAGGATGCATGGTTACAGCACCTTTGGTAACAATGAACCTTTATATGTAGTGGATGGTGCAAGGGTGGGTTCTATCACAGAGTTAAATCCGAATGATATTGAAACTATGCAGGTTTTAAAAGATGCTTCAGCAGCATCTATATATGGTTCAGCAGCGGCTGGTGGCGTAATAATTATTACCACAAAAAAAGGAAAATATGGCCGCCCCCGTTTTACTTATGATAGTTATTATGGTACACAAACATTTAAAAAAAGACTGGATTTATTAAACACCAAAGAATATGGAGATTATCTTTTTCTCTTACAAAAAAATTCCAAAGCTGGTTTAGTAAATGGCGTATTTAAGCATGGGCAATATGCCGGACCTACCGGGTTAAGTACTACTGGCCCTATTATTCCTGCATTTATTTATGCCGGAGGTGGGCAACCAGGCGGTAAATCTGGTGGTATTCCTGCAGGCGACCCTGCTGCAGATCCTGCAAAATATAAATTAAGTTTATTTGATGTAAATGGTCCTGGTACTTACCAAATCGTTGCTGCAAATCAGGAAGGTACTGATTGGTTAGGTGCCATCCTTCAGGATGCACCCATGATGAATCATCAGGTTACTGCATCAGGCGGTGCTGATAATGCCAATTATCTTTTCGGCTTAGATTATTTTGACCAGAAAGGAATAATATATACTACAAGATATCAGCGATATGCCATTCGTGCCAATACAAGTTTTACTATAAAAAATAAAGTTAGGGTAGGAGAAAATATGCAGGTTTATTTTACTAACAGAACGGGGGTGCAGGCATTCAATAACCAGGATGAGAGTAATCCTATTTCATTTTCTTACCGAAACCAGCCAATTATATCTGTTTTTGATATAGCAGGAAATTACGGGGGAGCAAGAGGAGCTAACCTTGGTAACTCTTCCAATCCCTATGCTAATTTAGATAGAAGGAAAAATGGAAGGGAAAAAAGAGTTGGAATAATTGGAAGCGTGTTTACTGAAGTTGACTTCTTACGCTATCTAACTTTTCGCTCAAATTTAGGAATTGATTTTGGCAACAACAGCAGTTTTCTTTTTAGAGGCCCCATATATGAAAATCCTGAAGGAAGAACCAACATTGCTCAATTTGATGAAGCGCAGAGTTATGGATATCAGTTAACATGGTATAATACCTTAAGTTTTAAAAAGACGTTCAGAGATATACATGAAATAAAAGCATTGCTGGGAACTGAAATAGTACAAAGCCAGGGAAGAAATATAAATGCAAGTGCATCAGATTTCTTTAGTTTAGATCCTAATTTTCAACAAGTCAGTTCTTCTCTTAGTCTTACACCTTTTGGATCCAGCGGTCTTTTCAGAAGCAGAAAATATTCTCCTATTATTGCCCAATTGAATTACGCTTTAAAAGACAGGTATTTATTAAGTGGCTCATTTAGAAGGGATGGGTCATCAGATGCATTTGGACCTACTCATAAATATGGAAATTTTCCTGCTTTTAGTGTTGGATGGAGAGTATCAGAGGAACCTTTCTTTAAAAATGTGAAAGTTATAAACGATCTTAAAGTTCGTTTTGGATATGGCAAATTAGGTAACGATAATATAAGCCCTCTCGCATTTCTTAACTTTTTCACCATTGCCAATGATGCTGCTTACCCGATAAATGGCAGCAACACAAGTTACACTCCAGCTTTGCGTCATCAAACCATTGCTAATCCTGATATTAAATGGGAGGAAACTGCCACCTCTACTTTGGGTATTGATGCTACCTTATTTGATAACAAGCTGGCAGTTACTTTGGATCTTTACAATCGTGAAACTACAGATCTCTTGTTTGAAAAAGAATTGGATGCAAGCTTGTATGGAGGCTTTATATCCAAACAACCTATTAACATTGGCAATATGAACAATAAGGGTATTGACCTTGCCTTATCTTATCGCGGTACTGCCAGGAGAGATTTTAGATATGATCTGAGTACAACCTTTTCATTATATAAAAACAAGGTGGGAACATTGGCAGATCCTTTTTTTGAAGGGGACAGAACCAGGATTGATCCCTTTAACCGTTCAGTAACCGGTAGGCCTATTTCCAGTTTTTTTGGAT
>JAYVEA010000350.1:0-8011 GCA_043749085.1 Chitinophagales bacterium | reverse complement strand
CCTGCCAGTTAACGCCATCAATTGAATATTCATATTGTACCCCTGCCGGACTTAAAATACTAACATCACCGGTACTGCCTGCTGCACAGTTGGGTGGTAAAATATTTATACTGACAGGTTCTCCTCTTGATATATTTATTGTATCTGTTGATACAATTTCATTGGAAGAACCATTAGGATTTTTATAAAAAGATTTTACAATATAACTGCCACCTGCTGCAGGCGGACAAACATTATTAAATGTTACATCTAATAGATTGTTTGATGCGGAAGAGATATTTCCCGAAGTAACAAAACCGCCTGACAGGGTATACAATTCAACCCTCTTGAATAAAGATTGACCGGCAGCCGGTACAAAACGCCAACTTTCATTCATTCCCTGAGTGCCCCAGGGTGCATCACTTGCCTGTCTGCCGGGTGCCATAATTGACGAAACTTTGACAAAATCCTGCATACCTATCATTGCTCTGCCGGAATTCCAATTAGTACAAATATCCTTATCAAATACAAAAACTTCAACAATACCCAGGGTTTCATACAAAACAATCTGCTGAGTATTGGGGTTAAGGTTAAGGCATGCAGTTGTATATAAGGGAACGTTATAATAACTTAATACCCATTTTCTATATGGAGCAGTACCTATTACATCATATTTAATTTGCTGTGTAGATAAAGAATTATTAGGATCCAGATCGTGATAAGGACCCATAATTAAAGCTTTATCATATAAACTACTTGGAAGGTCTTCAGGAATACCTGAAAGCGAACTTAATGTAGAGCCATTCCTTAATATTCCAAAATGGCTGAATGTTAATTTTTTTGATGTATCAAAACTTATAAAACCATTCGTGCTTGCAATAAGTTTATTATAGGTAGTACCAAAAAATGAAAAGGGGAAAGTAATGTCAATTACTGGAGAATACCGGTCATCAATAGTTAAGTTGGCTGAAGGCCCCTGCAAAGCAGGATTAACATAAGGTCTAAAACAGGTATAATCTGTTATCCTGTTTACAGTATATGAATTGGTGGATGAATAAATATCAGGAATAGTAGCTTTTAAGGTGATGCATTGAGTGTTACAACTGATAGAAGTATCTATTGTGCAATTAAAGGAAAAACTATTTTGGGCTTGTATCGGATTTACTATGTGAACAAAAACAAGCAATGCCAGTAATCGATGCATTATTTATTTCTTCTATGGGTTATTCAAAGATAATTTATTAGTTATAAAATTCATAGTGTTAGAGTTAAAATATTCTGAATATCAATTCAGTATAAGTATTTACCTGCGGCTTTACAAAAAATAATAGCTGTAATATAGATGCGGGAACCGAATCTTTAGCTGTCTGGAAGGGAATAATTGTGCGCTTAAATATTTTATCTTATTAGGGTTACAGTGCCTTTTAACTCAATGATCTTTCCGGTTATATCTATGCCCTTAATAATCCAAACATAGACTGCACTTGGTTGAAGTACTCCTAAATATTTTCCATCCCAGCCAGAGTTAGCATTATTGGATTGAAACATTAAGTTCCCCCAACGATTATATATTCTAAAATAGTTTGTTTGTTTTATTCCAGGTGCAATTGCCTTGAAAATATCATTAATGCCATCTCCATTCGGTGTAAATGCGTTAGGTATATAAAATGTAACACCCTTGTAAACTTTTACCAAGACGCTATTTGTACCAATACAACCAAAGAAATCTTTTACAATTAAATTAAACTTTGTGTCATTTTGTAAAACAGCAATAGGGTTTTGCAAAATCGGATTATTTAAAACAGAAGCAGGAGACCATAAATATTCTATACCTCCACTACTGGCATGTAACTGGAAAGGAACCCCTATTGACGCAATAGTATCATTACCTGCAAAAGGAACAAAGGTTGGACGCATAGTTACAGTTACATCATCATATGATTTAAAATTGCAGCCATAATTATCACTCACTTCGAGTCTATATCTATGAGGACGAACACCTGTGGGACGCACTATGGTAACCTGCGAATTAGGAGTTAATATATCAGGAGAGCTCAACCATAAATAATTTACACTACCTGAAATATTTTTGGCACTGCCATGTAAGATGGCGTAAGAGTTATTGCAAATTACCGTATCGTTACCTGCGTCTGCAATAGGCTTATGTAATACGTTTACAGTTATCGTGTCGTATCCCTGGCAGACTGCTGTTTTTGCAAAAATAATATAGGTAGTTGTATCTGATGGTGTGGCAACCAGTGTTTGACTAGTTACCACACTTAATCCAGCGGAAGGGCTTAAATTATAAATAGCTACCTGTTGATTACTGGTAACTGTTAGTGTTGCAGAAGTTCCGGCACAAATGGTTTTATCCGGTCCCAGATCCACTAATAACTTATTGTCAGTTGCAGGAAGTGTATCACTTACTTTTGCCGAGCAACCTGTACTGTCCTTTATTATAATATTAAATACTCCTGCTTTTGCAGTAAAAATATTACTTACCTGGTAGGTTGCTCCATTATCTATGGAATACATATAGGGCACATTTCCTCCATTAGCCTTAACAGTGATTTCTCCATTAGCTGAAAGACAATTTGTAGCAGGTATTAGAACTGTAGAGCCACCTACAGGGTTTGGCTGCTGTACAGTAACGGTAGTATCCAGTATGCATCCTGAAGAATCTTTAATATGTAAAATATAATTTCCTGCCGATAAATTATTAAACGTACTATCGCTTTTAAATGCTTCTGAATTTATTGAATACAAGTAAGGAGCATCACCTGCAGAGGCGTGTATTGTAATTTTTCCATTGGAATTTCCATGGCAATCAGGGCGTACTATAACAGGATTGGCATACATCGTTACATCTGCTTTTACAATTGCACTGAAAGTATATTCACAACCAATTGAATCTTTCACAGTAGTGCTATATATTCCTTCTGTTAAACCTGTAAAAATATTTGATGATTGAAATGGGCCTCCGTTTATAGAATATGTATAAGGAAGTGTTCCAAAACCTGCTGTAATATCAATAATTCCACTCCCAGGTTTTCCGCATATAGTGTTAGTTACAGAAGCATTGGCAAGGTTAATTGAATCAATCCGTAATTGAGCAGAAAAACTACAACCGGCGGCATCGGTTACTAAAACATTATAATTACCAACAGTCAAACCTGTAAAAAAATTTGAAGTTTGAAATGGCCCACCATTTAATGAATAATTATATTGAGGCGTTCCGTATTTAGGGAAAATTTGAATGGAGGCAGTAATAGGTGCGGGGCAGGGCGAAACTATTTTTACTATTGACGCAACAAAAGTTTCGATATCAACAAAAATGGTTTTTTTTGAAATGCAACTGCTTCCTATTATTCTTGTTTGCACTGTATATGTTCCTCCGGTAACATTAAAAACCGGTGAAGATTGCCAGTTATTACCCTCTAATGAATATTCATAAGTTGGTCCTAATGGACTGGTAATAGTTATTGCACCTTTACTCCAGGCAGCACATGCAGCGGGAGTTATATTTGCAACGATAGGGTCTCCCCTTGAAATATTGATCGTATCAATGCCAATAATTTCAGAAGATAAATTGCCGGGATCTTTATAAAAAGATTTTACCATGTAAGCTTCACCGGTGCTTGGAGGACAAACATTATCAAAACTTACATCTAATAAATTATTTGCTGTGGCTGTAGTTTTGCCTGTTGCCACAAAATTTCCTGATAAAGTATACAATTCAACCCTTTTGAATAAAGATTGCCCCGATGCCGGAACAAAGCGCCAGCTCTCATTCATTCCTTTACTTCCCCATGGTGCGTCAGAGGCCCTTCTTCCGGGAGCCATAATCGCAGAAGTTTTATTAAAATCCTGCAAACCTATCATAGCTCTGCCATCATTCCAGTTAAGGCAGATTTCTTTATTGTAAATAAATATTTCAACTATACCAAGTGTTTCATATAACACTATCTGGTGAGTATTATAATTAAGATTTAAACATGCAGTGGTATACAATGGAACATTATAATAACTTAATATCCATTTCCTGTATGGGGCCGTTCCTATAACGTCGTATTTAATTTGTTGGGTTGAAATGGAAATATTTGGATCCAGATCATGATATGGCCCCATTATTAACGCTTTATCATACAAGTTGCTTGGCAAATCTTCAGGCACACCAGAAGTAGAACTTAATGCTGCACCTTTTTTTAAAATACCAAAATGACTAAATGCTGTAGCTTTAGAAATATCAAAGCTTAAAAATCCATTCGTACTAGCTATCAGCTTTGTATAATTATTCCCATAAAAGGAAAAAGGAAAACCAATATCTATAGGAGTTGAATACCTGTCATCAATTAATAAGTTTGCTAATGTGCCTGGGTCCGAAGGACTTATATAAGGTCTAAAACAACTAAGCGCTGATAATTGGTTTACTGTATAGGAAGTAGTTGAAGAATAAATATTGGGAAGACTTGTCTTCAAAGTTAAACATGAAGTTGTGCATTCAATAATTGTATCTTTTCTGCAATTAAAAGAAAAATTACTCTGACCTCTCGAAGGCATAGTTAGAACAAACAAAACAATGAAAGCCAGAAACTTTTGCATTTATAAAACAGTAAATAATTGGGAGGTCGGCAAATATAGATAATTATGCGAAATAATTACTTAAATGTGGTAAATTTTTCAAATTATATCTTATTAAATAACGTATTAAACAAAACATAATAATTTATTTTTGCAGAATGAATTCAGATGATAAAAGATTTATAAAAATTGCCATTCTTGATATGTACGGTGGATATGAGAACCAGGGAATGCGCTGCCTGCGGGAAATAATAATTGAATTTGGAAAGAATAATGATCTTGAAGTGGCATTTACTGAATTTGATGTAAGAATAAAACATGAAGTTCCTGATGTTACTTATGATATTTTTATAAGTACTGGCGGTCCCGGCAGTCCATTGGAAAGTGAGGGATCCGAATGGGAGGGCGCATATTTTAATTGGCTTGACACAATAGAAAAATGGAATAATAACCCCGCTAACCTGCAAAAAAAACATGTGTTTTTTATCTGTCATTCATTTCAGCTAGTATGCAGGCATTGGAAACTTGCAAATGTTTGCAAAAGAAATTCAACAGCATTTGGTGTTTTTCCTATTCATATTTTAGAAGATGGTAAGTATGAACCGGTATTTAATGGATTAAACGATCCTTTTTATGCAGTAGATAGCCGGGACTGGCAGGTGATTGAGCCGCAAATGGATGTATTATATAGAGGAGCTAAAATATTATGTATTGAAAAAAAAAGACCGCATATACCACTTGAGAGAGCAATAATGGCTATGCGTTTTAATGAATATTTTTTTGGCACACAATTCCATCCGGAAGCTGATGCAATAGGTATGAGCATGTACCTGCAAACAGAAGAGAAAAAGAAAACAGTTATTGAAAACCATGGATACAAAAAGTGGGAATCAATGCTGGAAAATTTAAATGACCCTGATAAAATATCCTCAACCTACTCTCATATACTTCCTAATTTTTTAAATATTGCGGTTAATAGTTTACAAACTGTTGAAGCTTAAATAACATTCAACCTTCTCTCTTAACTCTTTGTTCAACATTTAGGATTATTTTTATTCAGCAAAAATAATATACATGATAGAAGAGCTGAGGCAACACTTCAATCAAAACTTTTCAGAAAGGAAGTACAAAGAATTTCTTGATGATCTTGATAGCAGGCATCCCGGCGATATTGTTTTCAGAATTGCAGAAACGCCTGTATTTATTCCTAAAGATTTTAAAAAAAAACTCATTGATGCCTGCGAGTCTATTGTTGATGTGATTGTTGATACGGACTTTAAAAATATAACGGCCACAGCTATTCCAAAAGGTGAGACCGTACCAAACGAAAACGGTCATACCCATTTTATTGCTTTTGATTTTGGTATTTGCAAAAATGAAAGCGGTGAACTGGAACCGCAACTGATAGAAATGCAGGGCTTCCCCAGTCTGTTCGCTTTTCAAATTTATTATCCTGAAATTTTAAAAAAGCATTTTGATATTCCTGAAAATTTTGATAACTACTTAAACAGCTATAGCAAGGAATCTTACATACAACTACTGAAAGAAATAATTATTGGTGAACATCATATTGAAAATGTTATTCTTTTAGAAATTAATCCCCATGAACAAAAAACAAGAATTGATTTTTATTGTACACAGGATTATTTAGGCATCCCTGTTGTTTCTCTTACGGATCTTATAAAGGAAGGAAATAATTTGTATTACATGAACGAAGAGAAAAAAATACAGGTAAAAAGAATTTATAACCGTGTAATTTTTGATGAACTTATACAGCAAAAAGAATCGCTGGGTAATTTTGTTGATCTAACCCAGGAAATGAATGTTGAATGGGTGCCGCATCCAAACTGGTTTTACCGCATCAGCAAATTCACATTGCCTTTTATTAAACATCCTTATGTGCCTGAAACGTTTCTTCTGAATGAAGTAAAACAATTACCCGGTGACCTGGAAAATTTTGTTTTAAAACCTTTATTCTCTTTTGCAGGACAGGGAGTAATAATTGACGTTACAAAAGAAGATATAGAAAATGTAAAGGATCCTGAAAACTGGATACTGCAACGTAAAGTAAAATATGCTGATGTGATCATTACTCCAGACATTCCGGCAAAAGCAGAAATAAGAATTTTTTATTTTTGGAAAGATAGATGGAAGCGACCTGTTGCAGTAAATAACCTTGCACGGTTAAGTAAAGGAAAAATGATCGGCGTTCGCTACAATGCAGATAAAGAATGGGTTGGCGGAAGCGTTGCCTATTTTGAAAAATAACCAGGCGAATTCTTATAAAATTTATATATATTTGAATTAATTTTTAGACTAACCTAAATTTTAGTTTAGACTAATGAAATATTTTTATACTATTATTTTATTCTGTTTATCCATTAGCATCTATGCGCAGGTATCTCCCATAGATACTGACCGGCCCGATCAAACTGAAAGTGCATTTACAGTTCCAAAAAATTGGTTGCAAATGGAGGCTGGCTTTGGTTTTCAGCAAAATACTAAAAGCAGTAAAAAAATTTCCATTCCAACTTTATTAACCAAATATGGTATTTCCCATAAGATCGAGTTACGGCTTATTACTACTTTAATTTCTAACGCTGATATTTCCCAGCCAATAGGTATTGAATATAAAACAGGATTAGAACCTGTTGAGATTGGTGCTAAAATTTCTTTATGGGAAGAAAAAAAATGGATGCCAAAAACATCACTTATTTTTCATTTTGCAATCCCGCTTTTGTTTCTAAAGCAAACAAAATAAATTCTGTCTCTCCTAATTTTAGATTCACTCTGCAAAATTCTATTTCTGAAAACATAACCATTGGTTATAATATTGGCGCTGAATGGGACGGAGAAAAAACTGGTCCGACTTATATTTATACGCTATCCCCTGGTTTCAATTTTGCAAAAAAATGGTATGCTTATATTGAAGCTTTTGGAGGAATTAAAAAACATGAGCTTTCACAACATAATATTGATGGTGGACTTGCCTATTATATATCTAAAAATTATAAAATAGATATTTCCTCAGGATTTGGAATAACAAAAGCTGCTCCCGAATGGTATATAGCTTTAGGGTTTTCTGCCAGATTTAAATTATAATTGAACCTCCTTCCTATTATTAAATTATTAATGTGCTAGCCCTACCACTAATTTTGTACATCAAATTCAAAAAGATTACCTGCTTCACCTTTTTTCCCTTCGGAGCTTATATACAATTTCCCCTGCGGAGAAAAGCAAATACCTTCAGGCTGTGGCATAAGCTCTTTATCAATTGTTTGATAAGCTTTAAGAACACCATCGTGAGAAAATACAGCCAGGCCTTTGTTATCCCTGGTAGTTAATACGTATATATCGTGTGTTATTGGGTGCACGGCAATTGCTGATGGGTTAAAGCTTAACTTGTCACCTGTCAATTCTTCAAAATCTTTTTTATGAATAATCATAAAAG
>JAYVEA010000349.1:0-8145 GCA_043749085.1 Chitinophagales bacterium | reverse complement strand
TTTACTAATTGTAAATTATCAGTTTCATTTCTGCCAACAATAACAGGTATAGCTTTTTCAGCAACCAGCACACGCACAATTCCTTCACCTATGCCTTTAGCGCCACCTGTAACAATGATTATTTTATTTTTTAATTGAAGGTCCATACTAATTCAAATTATAAAAATTGATTGCATTACCACCAAAAAATTTTTGCTGATCTTCTTCTGCAAAGATTGAAAAATAATTTATTACAATATCCAACACCTCATTATACGATGCAGCCACAAGACATACAGGCCAATCAGAGCCAAATATTATTCTATCAGGGCCAAAAGCATTTACAGTAACATCTAAATAAGGTATAAGTTCTTTTGCTTTCCAATTTTTCCAATCAGCTTCAGTTACTAATCCTGATATTTTGCAGTATACATTTTGATTTTTTGCAATTGCCAACATGTTTTTTTTCCAGTCTTCAATTTTATTATTTTTTATTTCTGGTTTTGCTATGTGATCAATTACAAATTTTTGTTCAGGAAACATTGAAACCAATTTTTGTGTGTATCCCAATTGATCAGGAAAGATAAGAATATCGTAAGTGTAATTAAATCGATCCAATGCTTTTATGCCCCTTG
Source organism: Chitinophagales bacterium (assembly GCA_043749085.1). Taxonomy (GTDB): domain Bacteria; phylum Bacteroidota; class Bacteroidia; order Chitinophagales; family Chitinophagaceae; genus Ginsengibacter. Next base: position 7,531 of record JAYVEA010000349.1, on the reverse strand, counting down.
TAAAGTCCGGCTGTAGCATAAGTGCCCTGTCTTTTTCTCCCTGTAAAATATGCCGAAATCCTTTTAGGTTTTTAAATTGTTTATAATACTGTAAACGCTCTTCAATATTTTCTGATAGAAGATCAATCCAGCCCACAACACCTTTTATAAAATCATTTTTATTTGCCAGGTCAAGTAAAAATGTTGTTTCTGTTTCTGAAGAATCTGTCTGCACTGCAATACAACCGTCAAATTTATTTTGTTCTAATATTGGTTGCAGATGTTCAGGAAGAAAATCTTTTTGAAGTATCGCCATTTCATTGGTGATCCATTTATCTCTTACCGGATCATATTTCCAGAAGTGTTGATGAGCATCAATTTTTGGCATAGGCTCTTACATTTTGTTTTGATGAGCCCAAACCATCAATACCTAATTCAACTACATCGCCATCCTTTAAGTATACTTGTGGATTCATTCCCAAACCCACGCCTGCTGGTGTTCCTGTTGAAATCACATCACCGGGAAGCAGTGTCATAAATTGACTTATATAAGAAATAAGGAAAGGTATTTTAAAAATTAAATCAGAAGTATTTCCATCCTGCATTGTTTGCCCATTAACTGTTAACCACAAACGTAAATTATCAACATCTTTAATTTCATCTTTAGTTGCCAGGAATGGACCAAGCGGCGCAAAAGTATCACAGCTTTTACCTTTAACCCATTGCCCATTTCTTTCCAATTGAAATTCCCGTTCACTAAGATCATTATGTAAACAATAACCGGCAACATAATTTAATGCTTCACTTTCATCTACGTAAGAAACTTTTTTACTGATCACAACAGCAAGTTCTACTTCCCAATCTGTTTTTTTTGAATTCTTAGGGATAATAATATCATCATAGGATCCGCTCAGTGCTGTTGTGGATTTAAAAAAAATAATAGGCTCTGTGGGAATATTTGCTTTTGTTTCTTTTGCGTGATCAGCATAATTTAAACCGATACAAATAATTTTTGAAGGACGTGCTACAGGGCTACCTAACCGAATTTCTTTCAAAAGTTTTGGAAGGGAGTTTTTATTTTCTTCTAAAAAATTTTGTAAACGATTTAGCCCATCAGTTTCAAAAAAATGTTCGTTATAATCTTCTCCAAAAGAGGAAGTATCAAAATATTCATCATTTATAATAACGCCTGTTTTTTCTTTATTGATCTCACCAAAACGTATCAGCTTCATTTTTATTTTAATTATTTAATTTGATAAATCCACCATCAATCGGGTAATCACATCCGGTAACAAATGATGCTTCATCTGAACACAGGTATAAGATAAGATTTGCAATTTCTTCAGGCTTTGCCATTCTGCCAATAGGTTGACTTTGTGATAATTTCTGAAACATTTCTTCTTCCTTTCCCGGATAGTTTTTTTTAAGAAATCCATCCACAAAAGGTGTATGCACTCTTGCCGGCGATATGCAATTACAGCGAATGCCTTCACTAATATAATCCCTGGCAACAGATAAGGTCATCGCATACACAGCGCCCTTACTCATGGAATAAGCAAAACGATCTGCCAGGCCGATATTATTTGCAATAGAAGCAAGATTGAGTATCACGCCAGATTTATATTTCTTCATCATTGAAACAGCGGCCTTCAAACAATTATATACGCCTTTTACATTTACATTATAAAGCCGGTCAAGATCAGCTTCTGTTGTATTTTCTACATTTCCAACATGAGATACACCCGCACTATTGACTAAAATATCAACTCTGCCAATCTTACTAAAAGTTTCTTTTACTTGTTGCTGTGAAGTAACGTCACATACCTGTGCAATTGCTTCTCCGTTTGCATTTTGTATTTCCAAAACAGTAGCATAACAGGCTTCTTCATTAAGATCAATAATATGTACTTTGGCGCCTTGCTTAGCAAATAGTAATGCTGTGGCTTTTCCAATTCCACTGCCACCGCCTGTAATAACAGCAATTTTTTTGTTTAACTGAAACATATTTTATTAAATTCCTTTTTTAAAATAACTTTATTAAGATTCTTTCAGATCAAAAATCTTTTTCATCAATATCCACTTTTCATCTTTTGCAGCGCCTGGTAAAGATTCCTGATATTTCCACATTAATTTTTCCCACTGCTGCACCTTCTCATTATTACTATCAGCTTCTTGTTTTTTTTCAAAACTAAAATCGTCTTTCACTTCCATCATCATAAATAAAGATGTTTCATATTTATAGATCTCCATATTTTCTATTCCTGAATTTTTGATTGAGTTAATTATTTCCGGCCAAACAGCTTTATGATGTTCCTCATATTCTTTTATTAATTCAGCATCATCTTTTAAATTAAGCGTTAAACAAAATCTTTTCATACTGTATTCGATTTTATTTTATAACCAAACGCTGCAAATAAAAATACAAACACAAAACAGATCAATGGAACTACATAAGATAATGGAGTTGAATAAGTTTGTGCTAACGATCCCATAACCAATGGTACTAAAGCGCCACCCACAATTGACATTATAATATATGATGCTCCTCTCTTTGTATATACACCAAGATTTTTCACTCCTAATGCAAATATGGTGGGAAACATAATAGATTCAAAAAAGAAAATTGCCATGAGCGAATACACTGATATAATCCCCGGCACAAAAACTACAACAGCACATAAACCAATATTTATCAAGGCATATAAAGCCAATAATTTATTGGGAGCAATAATTTTCATCAAAGCAGTTCCGGCAAATCTCCCGATTGTAAATAATATCAAACTTGCTGAAAGTAAATAAGAGGCCCGCTGATTATTAATACCCATATTTTTTTCAGTACAGTAATTTATAAATAATGCTGCTATGCCAACCTGCGCAGCTACATAAAAAAATTGCGCAACGATTGCCCAAACAAAATGCGTATGTTGAAATAATTTTTTACCCTTATGAACTTTTTCATCTATAACTAATTCTTCTTCTTTTATTTCAGGCATTGGCGTTCGTACAAATAAAAATGCAACAATAAGCACTACTGCAGCGATTGCTATATAAACAAATTTTACTGAGCCTAACTCCGGTTTTGTATTGGCAGATATTTTATTGCCGAAAAACAATGCCCCGCCGATTATCGGACCTATAAAGGATCCAACACCATTAAAGCTTTGAGCAAGATTTAGCCTGAATTCTGAAGTCGCCGGATTTCCCAACACTGTGATGTATGGATTGGCTGCAGTTTCTAAAAAGGTTAATCCACTTGCGAGGATAAATAATGCTAATAAGAAAAAAGAAAAGTTGGCATTTTGCGCAGAAGGATAAAAGAGAATAGCGCCAGTGGCATACAATAATAAACCAATAATAATTCCTTTTTTATAACCTACTTTTTGCATTAATAAACCTGCGGGTAAAGCGATAAGAAAATAAGCGCCGAAGTAGGCTGCCTGCAATAATGTTGATCGCTGTTTGGTAATATTTAGTGTTTCCTGGAAATGTTTATTGAGAACATCCAGAAGGCCATAAGCAAGCCCCCATAAAAAAAATAAAGAAGTAACAAGAATAATTGGCAAGGTATAGTTATTTGGTTTTCTCATGCAGTATGATTAGTGACAAGTAAATATAACAAAGCTCAATATCATTAAGTTAAGAATTTGTACTTTATAATTGAGTGTTGAATATTACTTATTGAATGTTTTTCAAGGTAAATATTCAACACTCAATAATTAATGTTCAAGTGAAAAGTATTGTCTTAACTAAGACAATGTCTTGCATTTAAAATAGTTTTTTTCTTTTCGCTTTAAGAAAGCCCTGTGCAATTATGTTTATAAATTGCTTTAAAAACATAGAAGATATTTAGTTGAATTTAAACCATTCAATTCGTCATTTAATTTAAAACTTCACAACCTCCCAATAAGCTTTTTTAGGTTTCAGATCTTTATCAAAAAGCAATGGATAATCTTTCCTGTTCTGAACAGGGAAGTTGTCTAACCAACTATGGCTGTCAGAGATATTCCAGAACGTTACACCGGTGATAACATTTTTGTATTTACGGAATAATTCAAAGCATATTTTATATTTTTCTATTTGCGCCTGTTCTCTTCCTGTAGTGAAATTATTGTTTGCATCTTCGGGTCTTCTTTCTCTTGCATTATGTTCTTTTGGATAAACGGAAATATCTAATTCTGTTATTTGTATTTTTAAACCAAGATCGGCAAATTTTTTAAGCGTACTATCTAATTGTAATGCTGACGGTTCATTAACTGCCCAATGACCCTGCAGCCCTACAGCATGTATGGGCACTCCCGCATCTTTCAAATTTTTTACAAGCCTGTAAATTTTCTCTCTTTTTACCGTACTTATCTCATTGTAATCATTGTAAAATAAAATTGCATTCGGATCTGCATCATGTGCATATTCAAAAGCCTTTGCAATATATTCTTCCCCGCAGATCTGCAACCATTGCGAATTACGCAGGTATTCCTCAGGCTTATCAGAAACGGCTTCATTCACGACATCCCATGCATAAATTTTTCCTTTATAACGATTAACAACAGTAGTAATATGATCCTTTAATCGTTGCAGCAATATTTCTTTTGTTACTGTATTACCGGACGGATCTTTAAAAATCCATGATGGCGTTTGATTATGCCAGCAAAGATTATGTCCTCTCACTTTTAATCCATGATGCTGTGCAAAATTTACTATTGCATCAGCGTCTGTCCATGAATACCGGTTTTCTTCCGGGTGTATTGGCCCCATCTTCATTGCATTTTCCGGAGTGAGGCTGTTGAATTGTTGCAAAATAAGTTTTGCTTCATCTCCATAAAGATTTGATCGTGTTACGGCAACACCAATTGGAAAATAATTTTTATAATAATCTTTTAAGCCTTTGGTGGAAGTACTTTCTGTTTGCAGCTTCTTACTCTCATTACAGCAAATTAATAGGAGAAAAAAAATAATGCCTGAATATTTGATCATGAGGAGAATTTATTTTTTATTTAAATACCTGGCTGCAAATTCAATAAATGCCGGCCAGTTAGGACCAGTAGTATGTCCGCCACTGTGCTGCCTGAATGCGATGTCTCCATTTACTAATCCTTTTTCTATTGGCGGCATTTCTGTGGTTCCTAAATCTTTTTTACCTAAAAGTTTATAAACAGGCCCGGCATGTACACCACCCAAAAACATTCCTTTTGCATCCACCCATTGACCTTCCACCTTTGGTGAGCCGGAACTAATAAACACAGGACGGGGAGCACAAAGCGCAATCAATTCATGTGCATCAACAGGCAGATCGTTTGGTGTGAGAGGGCCGGCATACTTAATAAAATTTCCGGCAAACCAATGATACTCTCCTGATGAGGCAAGGTTCTCCACCTGCTCACCAAAAACACGACGCAATATTTTTATACCACCTGCTCCTGATGAACCTACAAATGCTATGGCAAAACGTGAATCATAAGCCATCGTAACAATAGCTGCTTTTCCATATCTTGATAATCCTTCGATGCCTACATGTTTTGCGTCCACTGCTTTATCAGTTTCAAAATAATCCAATGCACGGCTGGCGCCCCATGCCCAGGCTTTCAATGTTCCCCAATCATCAGGCTTGCGTGGCTGGCCTTTATTTACTAATCCAATAATTCCCTGTGTTAAACCTGCTCCATTATCCGCCTGGTAACTTGAAGGAACAATGATTGCATAACCCCAGCCTTTTGCCAGTAACTGCTGCTGCCATGTAGGAGGAGGATTTTTTGAAGTATCAGTTGGCATCACAAATCCTGGCGGAAATACAAAACCAAACTCCATAATAACAGGAACGGAACCTTTAGCATTTGCAGGCGTGCTAAGCGTTAAATGTATATCAACATTTATTTGAGGGTAAGCAGAATTATCAACATGGCCTAAAAGTTTTTTTGTGATAACAGGATATGTTCCATTCATTTCATTTGTTGTGCTCACGACTTCCCAATTTACTTCAGGCGTGTTTTTTGGAGTTCGTCCATAAATTTCCCTGTCAAAGTCTTCAACAATTTCAGGCCGGCGTTTGTTCCACCATGTTTTTGCATCAGTAACTTTCTTTCCATTTTTTAAAACCAGTGGATCGGGCAATGTGGTGTAAGGTGAGGCTTTTGTTTCATCAGTATTTGCTGCATTAGATGCCTGGGGATTACCGGAAGGGCCGGGTCGTGTTGATGTGATATGCAATTGTGCCAGCATCTGTTTATAATCCTGCCGGGTTGATTTATTGATACTATCTCTCCGTAAACTATCTGTATGCGAAAGTTTGAATTGGGAGTAGCAATTAAAAGTTATCACCGTGCCAATAAAAAAAATTGTAGTTATTTTTTTCATTGTTTATTTTTCTTTGATTGATAATTTTTAATGTATTCTGCAACATCTATCATTGGCGCAGTCCATACATTTTTTTTATTTTGCCGTAAAAATTGTAAAAGCTTAGCGTGTGCTTCCAAAGACACATTCAAATTATGCTCTCCACCAACACCATGAAAAAGAAAAATTAGCAACGTATGATTTGTCATTGCCTTTTTTACCAATGCAATTAATTCATCACCCGATTGTCCGTTTATCATATAAGAAGGGAGATTGTACAGATCAACTTTATCAATGGTCGGCATTTCTGAGCGGACGGCTCTTGCAGCAATTAGATCATTTCTTGCATAATCAATATATGCAGTATCATGGATCTTGGTATCTGCGCAAGGAAAGGCAAATGTTCTTTTTGTTTTTCCATCAATAGCTTTAAGAAAATTATTCATTGCCCTGATCTCATCCGTCATTCTTTTAATGGTATAATATCTCAGATCATAATCTCCCTTTACAAACTCTCTTCCGGGTCTGCCTCCTTCACAAGGATGCCAGATAGAATGATTGGCTAGTTCATGCCCCTTTGCAGCAGCAATTCTCCATTTAGGAATTTGTGCATTTAAACCACCAAAATAATCAGAGATGTAAAAAGTTCCCTTTAATCCTGCAGCGTTCAATGCGGGAATAGCATTGGTTATATCAACATTTAATGCATCATCGTAGGTAAGAACAACAGCACATTTTTTTCCATTCCATGTTGTATCAGTTTGCGCAAAAGCGATAATAGAGGTAAGAAATAAGAAGCTTGAAATAAGAAGTTTTTTCATTGAAATAAGTTTAATTAATTGTTATGAATAACAATAGGTATGTTTTATTTGTAAGCAGTTATTGTTTGAATTGTTCCATCAATATTATAATGAAGCTCTGTTACTTTCACGTTGCGTAAATGTGTTTTACCTGATAGCTGTACATCATGATAAAACAAATACCATTTGCCTTTATAATCTATAATGGAATGATGATTCGTCCAACCGTCAACAGGATTTAGTATCACACCTTGATAAGTAAATGGGCCATAAGGATTGTCGCCGATGGCATAACAAATTTTGTGTGTATCACCGGTGGAGTAGGAGAAGTAATATTTGCCTTTGTATTTATGCATCCATGACGCTTCAAAAAAACGCTTATCATTATCCATTTCTTTAAACAGGTTGCCATTGCTGTCAACGAT
>JAYVEA010000348.1:0-8155 GCA_043749085.1 Chitinophagales bacterium | reverse complement strand
CTAATATTGCTGTTAGCACCAAATACATAATATTTATCATCTTTTGCCGGGGCTCTCTAGGTAAAGCCATAATATTTTAATTTACGATTGTTAGTTTTAATAAGGATTAATTCATTTTATTATCTTCCCTGCATTGCGCTTAGCATGTTACCATACACTTGATTCAATTTACCAAGATTGTTTGCCAACGTACCAATTTGCTCTTTTGCTCTTCCTGCATCATCAACAGTATCCAGCATAACCTGGCTTGCTTCAGCCAGTTTACCATAAAAGCTGTTTAATGATTTAAGGTGATTATTACTTTCATTTAATTCCAACTCATAAATAGTATTAAGAGATGAAAGATTTTTTGTTAATACCTGCACCTGGCTATGAAAACCTTTAGCGCTGTCTGCTGCATCATTAAAATGAGACATCGTATTTGCCGAAGTGGTATAAGCATCTCTTAAACTAGTCATAGCAGAAGTTGCTTCTTTGGTTTTTGCAGAAAAATCACTGGTAGATTTTACAACATCTCCTACTTCACCAATATTTGAAACAGTAGTGCCCAGCTTTTGGAAATTATCTCCCAACCTTTTTAAATTGGCCGGAGTAATATCTGCTTCCATAAGCATTTTATCCATTGATTGTAATGCAGGGTTACCAACAACTACTTCTTCTGCATCACCTGGTTGAATATCTTCTTCATGTCTTTTAGGTTTAACCCACTCAATAATTGCATACACTAAAAATATAGCAGTTTCTGTCCACATACCAACTGTGAGCATTACGTCTGCATAAGATTTATGCGTTAATTTAGCCCATGCGGCAAATATAATTACTGCAGCGCCTGCGCTTACAAGTACATCGATTAGGGTTAAAAAGGTTCTTTTTCTGTGAGCCATGATAATAGTTTTTTAAATTTTAGATTTTATTGTTTTCGTTTATTGTTTGGGGAAAGGAATGGCAATGCCATTATCTTTTGTGATTAAAAGCAGTAAATGTTGATTAAAAAATTCTTTCGAATAAGTAGTATTGAGATTAAGTTTTACTTTCTTCCTTTTTTACCCATTGTTGGTGGTAAATCAATTACTGTTCTGAAGCCAATATAAGATTTGGCTGTATCCTGGTATTCATAATTTCTTGTACTGGTTTGTAAAAAGTAAGCCACATCTTTCCAGCTTCCGCCACGGATAACTTTACGCTTCATACGTGGAGGGTCCTGATCTTTTGCATTGTAGCGTATGTCAGGGTTCATATCATGTTGAAAATTATAGCCTCCTTCATAATACAGGGATGATGTCCATTCTGATACATTGCCTGCCATATTATATAAACCAAAATCATTTGGCCAGTATGCATCCGCTCTTACAGTATAAAATCCACCGTCTTCAGGATAGTTACCACGGCCAGGTTTAAAGTTGGCAAGTAAACATCCTTTTTTATTTCTTAAATATAGACCACCCCATGGATAAGGAGCTTGTGAACGTCCACCTCTTGCTGCATATTCCCATTCAGCTTCTGTTGGTAAACGGAAGGGTGATTCTGTAGTTCTCTTTTTACCAACTAACCATGCATTTAACAAATGGGTTCGCCATTCGCAGAAAGTGGTTGCCTGCTTCCACGTAATACCAACAGTAGGATAATTTCCAAAAGCAGGATGACTGTTATATTGTTTAGCCATCGGCTCATTATAAGAATAAGAGAAATCTCTCATCCACACTAAAGTATCCGGATAAACAGGAACATCAGTTTTTACAATAAACTGTGAAATAGGTTTATGTGCATTCTCTCTTCTTGCAGCTTCTTTAAAATCAACCACCTCAGAGTGATAAATTACTTTATTAGGATCAATTGCTTTTACTCCATATAACCTGTTATCAGGCGTAAGAATCATCGCATCTATTTTTTCAATAACTGTTCTGTCATTATATTTAATGGCATCTGCTTTTTTCCAATCGATAGCCTCTACGCCATCAGCACCCTGCTTTACATAAGGCGATCCTAAGAGTTTTGCAGCAATTGAATCAGTAACCCATTTGGTAAACTGTCGATATTCATTATTGGTAATTTCAGTAGCATCCATCCAAAAGCCACTTATAGAAACTGCTTTATTACGTGCAGTAAAAGCATAATTTACATCTTCATCACTAGGCCCCATATGAAAAGTTCCCGGTGGAACATAGATCATTCCCGGAGGTTTTGGAGGAGTATAACGGGCAGAAGGCGCCACGCCGTGTAACTGACCATCGTTTGGCAAGCCTTTAGATTTGGATTTACCTAATTTGCCACAGCTGGATAAAAAAATAATAGCTCCGATAACTACTACACTTAACAAGTGATTCTTCATGTGTTTAACTTTGTGGGTATTCAACAAATGTATAATTATTTTTTATGAAACTAAGCATCAAAGCTTTTCTGATTTCTTAAAGTTTTGTAAACAATTAGACCAATTTTACAAACGGATGATTAGTTTAAATATTGTAATCTCTTAATTAAAATTTGTATTGTTAACAATTTGATTGATTATCCCGGGTATATTATCTACCGGAGCCTGACATGTATAATTACGACATAAGTAAACTAATGGTTGGTTGGAAATTCTTTTTTGCGTTATTAATGGGTATATATTCTCATTTGGATAATTTGTGCATTGAAGCACCATATTGGGAATAAATATACTCAATAATTCATTACGTAAAATTTCAAATCCATTACCACAAATCGCTATTTCGTTTATATCAGCAACCACATCAATAAGCAAAGATGCCCAGTTGCCAAAAGAAGTTGGGTACTTAATTATTAATTCAGAAAGATTATTTAAAAGGCCTGCAGCTTTTTCCTTCCATATACTATTATCAAAAATTATAGAGAGATAATAAAGATTAAAAGCCATAACTGAATTTCCTGATGGAACAGCACCATCATAAATTTCTTTTTTTCTCACAATAACATCACTTTGCTTTTCGCCGGTGTAATAAAAATAATCCTCTTCTGAAGAACTAAAATTCTCAAAAATATATTCTGTTATTGATTTTCCATATTCTAAATATTTAGTATCAGATGTTATTTCCTGCAAAGAAATACATGCTTCTATCAAATATGCATAATCATCTAAAAAAGCAGGATATTTTGCAACACCTTTTTTATACGTATGATAAAATTCAAAATCGTTATCATTCATTCTAAAATTAGAAATTAAAAATTCAAGATTTGTAACCGCCATTTCTTTATAACGGTTAATACCCAATGCAGCTGCGGCTTTACACAAGGCTGTTATCATTAAAGCATTCCACCCCAGTAATATTTTATCATCGGTTTGCGGACGAATTCGTTTACTTCTTTCTTTTAAAAGTTTTTTCGAAGATGCTTTTAATTGTTCTTCAATTTGAACTTCGTCTAAATTATTTTCTTTTTTAAACTCTTTCAATGGGGATAGTACCCGCAAAATATTTTTGTGTTCCCAATTACCATTTGGTGTAACATCATAATATTCACAAAACAATTTTGCATCATCACCTAATATTTTATTTATTTCTTCATAACTCCATACATAAAATTTCCCTTCTTCATCTTCACTATCTGCATCAAGTGCCGAATAAAAGCCTCCACTCTTATCCATTAATTCTCTTTCAATAAAATCAATTGTTTGTTCTATTGTATTTTTATAAGATGCATTTTTTGTTATTTGGTAAGCATCACTTAATGTACGTATCAATAGCGCATTATCATACAGCATTTTTTCAAAGTGTGGAGCCAGCCATTCCGCATCGGTTGAATACCTTGCAAACCCACCTCCTATCTGGTCATAAATACCTCCCTGTATCATTTTATCAAGACTAAGACAAGCTTGTTTTAATGCCTCTTCATTTTTTGTATAATGATAATAACGCAGCAAATAATTTATGGTAAACGTTTGGGGAAATTTTGGAGCATTACCAAACCCACCCCATTTTTTATCAGCCTGCTTAATTATATTACCAAAAATTTCATTGCATTGTTGTTTTGCAAACATTTCCTGTCCATCTATTAAAAACACTTTTTTTGCTTTTACATTTATATTAGATTGACCAATAGCTTGCGTAAGTTCATTAGCCTGGGCTTCTACCTGTTCCCGTTTTTCTTTAAATAATTGCGATACTCCAAGCAATACTTCTTTCCAGGAAGCCCTGTTAAAGGCTTTCTGCGGGGGGAAATATGTACCACCATAAAACGGTTTACGATCGGGAGTAAGAAAAACATTTAATGGCCATCCTCCATTCCCTGCAATTGCCTGCACTGCATCCATATAAATATGATCGAGATCAGGCCGTTCTTCCCTGTCAATTTTTATATTGATGAAACTATCATTCATCAGTTTTGCTGTCTCTTCATTTTCGAAGCTTTCATGCTCCATAACATGGCACCAATGACAGGCAGAGTATCCAATACTTACAAGAATTGGTTTATCTTCTTCCTTAGCTTTTAATAAAGCTTCATCCCCCCAAGGATACCAGTTTACAGGATTATGTGCATGTTGTAAAAGATATGGGCTGGATTCATCAGCAAGTTTATTGGTAAATTTTGGCATGAGTTTTTTGGGACAACAAAGGTGCCAAATGATTATTACTTTTATCTAAAACTGAAGTTCTTACTTATTATTTTTTTTTATCACAAAAAGTATATTTTTGTAACCGTTTAAACTAAACTTTACTATCATGTCAGACATAGCGTCAAGAGTTAAGAAAATTATTGTTGACAAATTAGGTGTTGACGAAGCAGAGGTAACACCGGAAGCTTCTTTCACTAACGATTTAGGTGCCGATAGTTTGGACACCGTAGAATTAATTATGGAATTTGAAAAGGAATTTAATATTTCTATTCCTGATGAGCAGGCTGAAACCATTACTACCGTTGGTCAGGCTGTAACGTACCTGGAAGAACACGCTAAGTAAATCTTTTATAATTATTGCAGGTTAACTTTTATGGAATTAAAAAGAGTTGTTGTAACCGGAATGGGTGCTATAACGCCATTGGGTAAATCTGTACCGGAATATTGGGATGGATTAATAAATGGTGTTTCAGGTGCTGATACTATTACTCAATTTGATATATCTAAATTTAAAACCAAGTTTGCTTGTGAAGTAAAAGATTTTGAACCCACCGATTATTTAGAAAAAAAAGAAGCCCGAAAACTTGACCGGTTTACCCAGTTTTCTTTAATTGCCAGCGATCAGGCAGTTAAAGATGCCGGCATCAGTAAAGAAAATGTTGATGTTGATCGTGTGGGTGTAATATTTGCCAGCGGTATTGGTGGTATGGCAACCTTTCAGGATGATGTGATGGCGTTTGCCCGGGGTGACGGTACTCCTCGTTTTAATCCTTTCTTTATTCCTAAAATGATATTGGATATTGCGGCAGGGCAAATATCTATGCGGCACGGTTTCAGAGGGCCTAACTATGCAGTAGTAAGCGCATGCGCATCAAGCACAAATGCAATTATTGAAGCTTTTGATAATATCCGTATCGGGAGAGCGGATATAATTATTGCCGGTGGAAGTGAAGCTGTAATTAAAGAAGCTGGTGTTGGTGGCTTTAATGCTATGAAAGCTTTAAGCGAAAGAAATGACGATCCTAAAACTGCATCAAGGCCTTTTGATAAAGACAGGGATGGGTTTGTAATGGGTGAAGCTTCCGGCGTTTTAATTCTTGAATCTCTGGATCATGCTTTGGCAAGAGGGGCAAATATTTATTGCGAGATCGCAGGTGGTGGCGCTACTGCAGATGCCCATCATATTACGGCACCACATCCTGAAGGCCTGGGTGCTAAAAACGTAATGATCGTTGCACTGAAAGATGCTAACATGAAACCTGAAGACATTGATTATATAAATGTTCATGGCACATCAACCCCTCTTGGAGATATAGCGGAAACAAAAGCTATATTAAGTGTATTTGGAGATCATGCTTATAATTTAAACATAAGTTCTACCAAATCTATGACCGGCCATTGTCTTGGAGCCGCAGGTGTTGTAGAAGTGCTGGCCTGCATTTTAGCTGTTACAAAAGATGTTATTCCCCCAACTATAAATCATTTTACTGATGATCCTGAGCTTGATACTAAATTAAATTTCACTTTTAATAAAGCACAATATCGTGTTGTGAATGCTGCATTAAGTAATACATTTGGCTTTGGCGGACACAATGCTTCTGTTATAATAAAGAAGTACAGAGCCTGAAACGGCAGACGTGAAACGTGAGAAAAAACCCTTTTCACGTCTCACTTTCACGTCTCACGTTTTTTTGGCTACTTTCGGGTAATAAATTTTCTTTGTGCAATTTTTGAAAAACCTTCTTGATAATAAGTCGGATAAAGAGTTTAAAAAACAGCTTCGCAATGTTTTGGGTTTTGTTCCTGAAAATTTAGATCTATATAAAACAGCTTTAAGCCATCGCTCAGTTAGAGAAGGCGCCGATGAAAATAATGAAAGGCTTGAATTTTTAGGGGATGCCGTTCTTAGCTCACTTGTAGGTCATTATCTTTTTATGAGATATCCTTATAAAGACGAAGGATTTTTAACAGAAATGAGAAGCAAGATGGTGAACAGGAATCAATTAAATGATATCGCTTTAAAAATGGGCTTAAAAAAAATAACCTTCTATAATAAATTCGACAGCTCACTTAAAATATCCCAGATCTTTGGTAATACCCTGGAAGCTGTTGTAGGTGCTGTTTATCTTGATAAAGGATATAAGAAAACACAGAAATGGGTTACCAAGCATATTATCAATCCACACATGTTTATGGATGACCTGGAAATACTTGATATCAATCAGAAAAATAAATTGTATGGCTGGGCGAACAAAAATGGTAAAGTGCTGGAATTTGAAACGCTTGATGAAAAAATAGAGAACGGAAGAAGATTATTTACAATAGGTGCAATGGTAGATGGAGAATTGATTGCAGAGGCAAAAGCTTATAATAAAAAAGATGCAAGCCAGGTAGCTGCGCAAATTGCTGTAGAAAAATTAGGCATTGAGTTAAAGCCTTTATGAGAAGTACGATGTGTGATGTACGATGTGATATATAAATAATATGTGAGAAAATTATTTGAGATTAACTATTATAAAATCAAAATCCAATTAATCCAATTAATTCCATAAATCATGGTTCAAACCTTTCGTTTTGGCATAATTGGCAGCGGCAGTTGGGGTACAGCTTTATCTAAAATACTTACTGATAATAAAAATAAAATCAACTGGTGGATACGAAACGAAAAAACCATCGAAAGTTTATTAACTCGTCATCATAATCCCCAATATTTAAGCAGCGTTTTTTTTGATACAACTTTACTTCAGCCAACAACAGATGTTTCCGAAGTAATAAAAAATTCTGACTGCATCATCATTGCTGTCCCATCAGCATATGCTGCTGAAACATTAGGTAATCTTGACAAAAATATTTTTAAAGGAAAGAAGATCGTATCAGCAATCAAAGGCATATTACCTGATCAAAATTTATTACTTAATGATTATTTAAAACAGGAATTTAATGTTGAGCTTGAAAACTATTTTGCAGTATTAGGTCCATGCCATGCGGAAGAAGTAGCTTCAGAGAAATTATCTTATCTCACTTTTTCAGGTATTGATGAAAAAACAACGTCATGCATTGCAGCTAATTTTAAAACTAACTATCTCAATACAATTGTGAACCATGATATTTATGGCGTACAATTCGCTGCTATCTTAAAAAATATTTATGCATTAGGTGCTGGTATAGCCCATGGCCTGGATTATGGCGATAACTTTTTAAGTGTACTTATCGCCAACAGCGCTGATGAAATGGCGGGCTTTTTAAGAAAGGCAGGAATAAAAAATATTGACGTTGGTCATATATCCGAAGACAGACAACAGTCAACGGTCAACGGCCAGCCGTCTACCGTCAACCATATTAATTATGCTGCTTCAGTTTACTTAGGAGATCTTTTGGTTACGTGCTATTCGTTATACAGCCGGAACAGAACGTTTGGAAATATGATTGGCAAAGGATATTCAGTAAAAACAGCACAGCTTGAAATGAGTATGGTTGCCGAAGGTTACAATGCAAGTAAATGTATGAATGTGATCAATGAAAATATTCATGCTGATATGCCAATCGCTGATACGATTTATAAAATTTTATGGCAAAATATGAAGG
>JAYVEA010000347.1:0-8160 GCA_043749085.1 Chitinophagales bacterium | reverse complement strand
AAGAATTACGTAAGGGTAAGATGAATGGGATAATGGTTTTTAATAAATCACGGCATAGATTAAGGCCGAGGTTAAATGGATAAATATTGCTGCATTTGCCTGGCATTCGCTATTGCTCCGGTGCCCCATGTGTTATTAAAATAAATGTAGGCTTCCTTAAATCTTCCTGAGGTTTTTATTTCATTTGTTATCCCTTCAATAAGTTCTTTCTTGTATTCTGATTTATATAACACAGGCACTCCATGAAAGCGGTAATACAATAAGGGATTATTTTTTATTACATCATCCTGCAATTTGGGATGACTCATACCGCAAAAACTTATCTTATGTTTTTTCAAAGTATTGTAAACTTTTTTATTCCACCAGCTTTTATCACGAAACTCTACAACATTATCAAAGATTGGATTAAGATTTTCAATAATTCTGTTCAATACTTCATCACTATAAACAATTCTTGATGGCAATTGAAATAATACACATCCAAGTTTATCAGTTAATCCTTCATAAACTGAAGCATAAAAATCACCCAGCAACCTTTCGCAATCAATAAACATTTTATAATGGCTTATCAGGCGTGGCCCCTTCACAGAAAATTTAAAATCACCAGGACTTCTTTTGTGCCAGCTTTGTAATGCTTCGGGACGTGGAAAGCGATAAAAGGTTGTATTAAGTTCTATTGTATTAAAATGCTGACAGTAATATTCAAACCATTTTGTTTGCGGAATACCTTTCGGATAAAAAACTTCTTTCCATTCTTTGTAATGAAAGCCAGAGCAACCAATCCACCATTTAGGCATATTAAGTTTTTTTGTGGTTAGTACTATTTTAATGCCAGATGTAAAAGATTTGATTGAAACAAAAAAACCGCTTCATTAATTGAAACGGCTTGTAAAAAAAATGATATTTTATTTTAGAACCTAAAATTTAATGAGGCCTGGAAGATAGTACCCAATTGGCTGAATTGTGAACCGTTATATGCTAAAATTTTATACCTGCCACTGAATTCCAGAAATCCTTCGAGTAAACTTTTTGCAGCAGCATCATTTAAAACAGCTTGCCCGGCTGCATTTAATGCTTCAAGTTTCCACTTAGGCAATACATTAAATAAATTGTTTACTGTAAAAGAAAAATTTATTTTATCAGAGATATCATATCCTACATTTAAATCCGTAACAACTGCAGGAGTAAATTTCTGTCTTATATTTTCCATATCACCTCCTCCATTATCTAAATCCTGGAACTGTGTTGTGCCGAATAAAGTATTATTCAGATTAACACTAAATTTTTTGATGTGATAATCTGCTCCTAATACAACTTTATATTTTGGACGGCTTTCAGTTAACAGCGATTTGATTTGTGTACTTAGAATAGTTGATCCATCAGCTTTTATTGGCGCCGGATCATTTGGGCTGCCCAATATTTCATTATTTAATGTGTAATTGCCGGCAAGATTTAAACCCAGTTTTCCATTGCCTAATACAATGTTTTTATAATTGGCAACAAAATCAATTCCATTAGTTCTGGTCTTAATTCCGTTAATAAAAAATTGAATTTGTTTAATCCCTGCATTTGCCAATATTCTACCCAAAGTACTGTTTGGATTGCTGGAAGAAATTGCAGAGCTGTAAACAATCCTGTCTTTTATGGTAATGTTATAAAAATCTAAAGTAATACTCAGATTTTTGGTGGGGTTCAAGCCTAAGCCCACAGTAAAGTTGTCAGATTTTTCAGGCTTTAATAATGGAATACCCAATGCAAATGCCTGCTTGCTTCTGTTATTAAATAATCCGGAAAGCTGGATTGTACCTGCTACAAAAGAGGCCTGGGTAGACTGGGCAAATATCTGGTGCAGAGTAGGCGCTCTAAAGCCACTTGAAACGGAGCCTCTGATTACTACTTTATCTCCGGGAATTTTATACCGGGAAGAAACTTTGTAAACAAACGCATTACCAAAATCACTGTATCGCTCACCACGTATAGTACCATTCAATAAAAAGTCTTTAGTAATATCCCAACTGGCATCTAAGTAAGCACCAAAATTAAACCGGCTGTTGGTGGTTGCATTTTCCTGACGAATACCCGGAAATGAATTAGCTCCTTCTCCTGAATAGGAAGCAGTGTCACCTGCAATAATTTTAAAAGTTTCTTGCCTTATTTCTGATCCGAAAGCGATACCGAAATTATCTGTGAGCGCTTTTGAAACATCGTAGTTGCCTATGATATTGGTAAATCTATATCCACCCGGTTTAAAAGAAGTTGGACTGGCAGCTTTTAAAGTATGGTTTAC
Source organism: Chitinophagales bacterium (assembly GCA_043749085.1). GTDB lineage: Bacteria > Bacteroidota > Bacteroidia > Chitinophagales > Chitinophagaceae > Ginsengibacter. Next base: position 5,873 of record JAYVEA010000347.1, on the reverse strand, counting down.
TGTATTGTCAACACTATATACCTGTTGATTACCCCCAAAAGTGATACTGGCATCATGCTTCCATCCGTTCTTCTCATTCTTAACGCCGAGTGTTGCATTATAATCAATCAGATCTCCCTCAAATGTAGGCTGGTAGCCAATATAAGTTGTACCTGCTGCGTGTAGTAAACCATAATCCTGTTTCCAGTAAGGAGTACGATAATTTGCATTACTTATAACTTTTTTGGAAACAACTGCAGCATTGCTGTAAAACTGTCCGTTCTCACCCATCGGAACCCCAAGGTTATATAAAAATTTAGCAGCTGTAATTTCACCTGTTCCGTTAGTATTATTGCCTGTAGGATAAATTTTAAGAAAATCTACTATAGGCTTATTTGCCGGATCTGTTGCAGGTTTTGAAGGATCCCCAAAGGTGGCTATTTCAGTTGGCACATCAATAATTCCGGAACGTACCGCATTGTTTTGTTGACTGAAATCAACAGTATAATTAATAAATCCTCTACCTGCAAAATTAGAACCGCTGTTAAAAGCCAACCCATAAGTGCCTCCATCTCCTTTACTGGTAACACCCGCATTAAGCGTTAAGGAACTAAATTGATATTTATCTTTTAGAATTACGTTCATTACACCGGCAATGGCATCAGAACCATATTGGGCAGAAGCGCCATCCCGTAATATTTCCACACGTTTAATGGCATCGGTGGGTATCGCAGATAAATCGGAACCTGTTTCACCTCTGCCTGGGGCAAATTGTACGTATAACAATGAGCTTAAATTTTTTCTTTTTCCATTTATTAAAACCAATGTGCGGCTTGGCCCCAGGTTTCTTATTTCGTAAGGATCTAAAAGTGTTGTTGCATCATTTACCGGCGTATTAATAGTATTGAAAGATGGTACACGGTATTGAAGGGCTTTGTCAAAACTTAACTGACCAGTAGTTTTTAAATCAGTGGCAGAAAAAATATCTACCGGCAGTGGTGTTTCGGTTAGTGTTCTTTGGGCATTTCTGCTGCCCACGGCAACCGTCACTGATTCCAATACGGTTTGTTGCATTGATAATTCAATTGTTATTTCAGTTTGCCCATTTAAGGATACACCTTGAGATGTATAGCCCACCTGCGATATATCTAATTTTGATTGAGGAGTGGCTTTGACACTGAATGCGCCATTGGCATCAGTAGTTGTCCCGGCAGAACTTCCCACTACTTTAATGGAAACTCCTGAGAGAGGTTCCTTTGTTGAGTTATCTATAATTTTTCCTGAAATTGTTTGGCTGGTTACTGCGTTTATAAAAAGAAAGGCAATAACTATATTTAGTGTAAGTAGTTTGGGTATCATAAAAGTTTTGGTTTGAGTGAAAAATAACAGGAGGGGAATTTCGCTAGATTGGCAACCTGAAATTATATAATTCTTTTCAGAAAGTTACTTTTTATAATAAGTATTGCAAAACAAGCAAATCTGTTAAAGAATAATAAATACATACTATACAAGAAAAATAAAATTGGAAGTTATTCATCAAACGAAAGAATGTTGCCATCCGCATCTTTAAACCATGCTACTTTTGTGCCACCCGGGGCATGCCATATTCCTAACTCATCCTGCTGCATAAAATCATATCGTTCGCAGGCGATTCCTTTTTTATTTAATTCTTTTATCAGGGATGCAATATCATTCACCTTCCAACCGAGAACTGTAAAAGGATGAGGATGTAATTCACGAACAGTTGTCACTCTTAGCCTTGTCCCATTGGCATCAAACTCCAGAGCATAATTGTCTTCTGATAATAATTTTAATCCTAAAATATTTTTGTAAAAATGTTTTGCTTTCTCTGGATTTACAGTTGGAATATAAGCTTTAAGTTTTTGATTCGCAAGCATTAGATTGAAGTTTATTCTAAATTTTTTAATGCAGTAATAATTCTTCCTTCTGTTTCTTCATCACTTAATTCCTGAGGTATAAATTTTTTGCCAATTAATTTTTCATATAATTCTATGTAACGGTTGCTTATGGTTGTTATCCATTCATCAGTCATTTCAGGAACTTTTTGACCCTCTTTGCCCATAAAACTATTTTCTATCAGCCATTCCCTTACAAATTCTTTACTTAATTGTTTTTGTTTTTCATTATTGGTTTGTCTTTCTTCGAATCCATCTGCATAAAAATACCGTGAGCTGTCAGGGGTATGTATTTCATCCATTAAATAAATTTCATCGCCTATTTTTCCAAATTCATATTTTGTGTCTACTAATATTAATCTTCGTTTTGCGGCGATTTCTTTACCTCTTGCAAATAATTGTAAACTGTATTCTTCTATTTTTTCATAATCATCCGCCATTACCAATTTCCTGTTTATAATTTCTTCTTTGCTAATGTCTTCATCATGCCCTTGTGTTGCTTTGGTAGAAGGCGTAATTATTGGTGAAGAAAAAAAATCATTTTCTTGTAATCCATCCTGTAAAGTAACACCGCATAATTCTCTTTTGCCGGATGCATAGGTACGCCATGCATGGCCTGTAAGATTGCCCCTCACTACCATCTCTACACGAAGAGGTTCACATTTTTTTCCTATAGCTCCATTGGGTGCAGGAATTTGCAGCAACCAGTTTGGGCAAAAATCTTTTGTTGCATCTAACATATATGCAGCTATTTGATTTAATACTTGTCCTTTAAAAGGTATAAGTTTAGGGAGAATTACATCAAATGCCGAAATACGATTACTGGCGATCATTACCAGCCATTTATTTTTTATTGTGTAAACGTCTCTTACTTTTCCGCTGTAAAAATTTGTTTGACCTGGTAATTGAAATGCACACATAACACTAAAGTAAATTGTGATTTGAGATTGACAATTTTTTATCCTTATAAGATTTGAACAAATTATTTACCGGATGGTGAAAATTAAATTTTCAAACTATAATAACAATCCTTATTTTGCCTGAAATTCTAAAATCAAAACTACCATTATGAGAAAAAGTTTAAGACGCCTGGCTGTTTTGCTTATGGCGAATTTTATTTGCATATTTGCATTTGCACAAACAACAACCCTTAGCGGTAATGTAAAAAATAGTATTACCGGTGATGTTGTACCAGCCGCTTCTATAACAGTAAAAGGTTCCGGCGCAGGAACCTTTACTGATGATAAAGGAAATTTTACACTTATCACTACCCAAAAATTTCCTGTTACATTGATTATCTCTTCTGTTGGTTTTGAAATTCAGGAAGTAACTGCTTCCAATGCTTCAGAATATGTTCAGGTAAATTTTAAACCAACCAGCACTCTAGGTCAGGAAGTGGTAATTGCTGCAACCCGTACACCTTCACGCATATTAGAATCTCCGGTTTCTATTGAAAGAGTTAGTTTGGCAGGAATACGAAATGCACCCTCTCCAAGTTATTATGATGTTATTGGTACATTAAAAGGTGTGGATATGACCACATCAAGCTTTGCCTTCAGAACGCCCAGTACACGTGGATTTAATGGCAGCGGTAACCTTCGCTTTAACCAGTTTGTTGATGGGATGGACAACCAGGCACCTGCCTTAAATTTTGCAGTAGGCAGTATCATCGGGTTAACAGAGTTAGATGTGGAAAGTATGGAATTACTTCCGGGAGCATCATCAGCATTGTATGGATCAGGCGGTGAAAATGGAACCTTGCTTATAAATAGTAAAAGCCCATTTAAATACCAGGGACTTAGTTTTCAAATAAAAGAAGGCGTAAATCATATAGATCAATATGAAAGAACGATCGCACCTTATCATGACTGGAGTTTACGCTGGGCTAAGAAAGTTACTGACAAATTCGCCTTTAAATTTGGCGCTCAATTAGTACAAATAAAAGATTGGCAGGCTACTGATACAAGGGATCTTCTGAGAAATAATGTTTTCAGTTCTATAAAGCCCGGAGGTACCAGGCAAAATGATCCTAACTATGATGGTGTAAATGTTTTTGGTGATGAAGCGAGTGCAAGTTTACAGGCTTTTGGGCAGGCCGTAAGAGCACAATTAGTTGCAGGAGGAGGAGGAGCGATAGCCGGGGCCGTTGATCAATTTCTCTCTCTTGGTTTAACGCCTATACAAATTGCAGGACAGTTTGGGGCAAATGCCGGGTTGAGACCTTATTCTAATCTTCTTCCATTTTTAATTCCTACAAGCAATGTACAAGGCAATCCATACAATAATACACTTCGCAATGGAAAAGCAGCAAGCAGAACCGGGTATGATGAAAGAAACCTTGTAAATTATAATGCATATAATGTCAGGTTTTCAGCGGGTCTTAATTATAAAATATCCGATGATATTGAAGCATCTTTTTTAGGATATATAGGTACCGGAACATCTGTATACACGGGGGCCGACAGGTACTCGCTTAAGGATCTTAAAATGGGGCAATATAAACTTGAACTCAAAAGTAAAAACTGGTTCTTAAGAGGGTATACAACACAGGAAAATTCAGGTAACTCGTACACGGCCACTACTGCAGCCTTATTTGTAAACAGGGCGTGGAAGTCAGATGCTGACTGGTTTCAACAATATGCCGGTACTTATGGAGCTGCAAGGTTAGGTCTTTTACCAAATGCTCCGGGTGTAGTTTTGGGTGATTCTTTGGCACATGCTGTTGCAAGAGGCCAGGCAGATGCAGGGAGATTCCTGCCCGGTACTGCACAATTTAACCAGGCATTTAATAACGCAATTAATACAAACATTTCGGCAGGTGGTGCAAAGTTTGCCGACAGATCAAGTTTGTATCATTATGAAGGCCAGATAAATATTACCGACCAGGTAAAATTTGCAGAAGTTTTGGTTGGCGCAAATACCCGGCAATTCCTTTTAAATTCACAGGGAACAATTTTCGCAGACACTGTTGGTAAGATCAAGATTAATGAATATGGTGGCTATATTCAGGCACAAAAGAAATTTATTCATGATGTTTTAAAACTTACAGGTTCTATACGGTATGATAAAAACGATAATTTTAAAGGAAGATTTACGCCACGTATAAGTGCTGTTATAAAAGTAATACAGGATAACAATATACGCCTGTCATATCAAACAGCTTATCGTTTTCCTTCAACCCAGGATCAGTATATAAATTTATTAACGGGAGGAGCCAACAGATTGATAGGTGGGCTTGCGCAGTTTAATACATTTTTCCATTTTGATACCAACCCCGGTTATACTGCAGAAACTATAGTAAAATACAGAGCAGGTACCGGGGTATTGGAAAAGGCACAATTTCAAACCATCAGGCCGGAATCGATGCAGTCTTATGAAATTGGATATAAGGGATTACTTACAAAAAAATTATTGGTAGATGCATATTATTATTACAGTAAGTATACCGATTTTATTGGTCGTACTGCTATTGGAAGAGGTAAGAGCGGAGACCCGGCCAGGGCTCCTATAGATCTTGCAAGTCCGTTCACTACTGATAATCTATCGTTCGTAGTAAACTCGTCAACCCCGGTTAAAGCCAATGGATATGGTTTGGGTTTTGAATGGAATATAACCAGGAATTATATGTTTACTGCCAATGGGTTTAGTGATAAATTAAAAGATGTGCCTGCCGGCCTTGTTACATTTTTTAATACTCCAAAATTCCGTTACAATCTTGGATTATCCAGCAATGATGTGTATAAAGGCTGGGGCTTTAATATTCATTATAGGCACCAGGATAAAATATACTGGGAGGGTACTTTTGGAACCGGTGAAGTTCCTGCATACGGTAGCCTTGATGGCATGATCAGTTATAAAATTAAAGCGAGTAACAGTCTTTTGAAATTTGGTGCCACTAATTTTTTCAATAAATATTACCGAACATCTTTTGGTAACCCTCAGGTTGGTGGATTATACTATGTAAGTTTTGGTTATAAT
>JAYVEA010000346.1:0-22407 GCA_043749085.1 Chitinophagales bacterium | reverse complement strand
CAAAGCCTGTACCATCCCACACTATACCAAGTATTGGTTCCTGCACATCTGATAAATTGTGCTCACCTAATACCGAAGCAAAGTGTGCTTCATGATGCTGCACTTTAATTAATTGGCTATTCCATTTTTTTGCTAATTGTTCACCTAATTGCGATGTGTAATAACCAGGATGCTTATCAACAAGAATAACTTCTGGACGGGCATGAAAGAGGTTCAAAAAATGATGGAGTGCATTATCATAATTCTTTTGTGCATCATAATTATCTGTGTCACCTAAATATTGACTTATATGAATGTTTTGCTGATGCAATAAAGTAAAAGTACTTTTCATCATACCCCCTGTACAAAGAATATTTTTTTGCGGGAGTAAAATATTTTTGTTGAGAGACAATGGCGCAAAACCTCTTGCCCGCCTTAGCATTATTTCCTTTTTATAATAACGACTATATGAAACTACACTGTCGTCCTGCGGCGTAATTATTTCACGGTTATGCACCAAAATAGAATCCACAATAGTATTCAATTCATTCAATGCAACATCATCTCTAAATACAATAGGAGCATTACTGATATTGCCACTCGTAGCAACAATAGGCTTTGAAAACTGTTGCAGCAATAATTGATACAATGGAGTGTATGGAAGCATAACACCAATCTTTGAAAGTCCCTGAGCAATTTCATTTAATGCAAGATCTGTTTGCTTATTTTCTTTCAGTTGTAAAAGAACAATTGGTGCAGCAACACTTTTTAGTTCATTGATCTCTGCTTCGTTTAGGTAAACATTTTTTTCTAAAGAAATCACATCAGGAAACATAAGTGCAAAGGGCTTTGAAGGACGATGTTTTCTGAATCGTAATTCTTTAATAGCATTTTCGTTTGCAGCATCACAAGTCAAGAGGTATCCACCAATTCCCTTAATGGCTACAATCTTTCCCTCCTTCCATAACTCACAAATCGTACTGATGATTTTTCCCTGGTCATCTTCTATTATATTTTGTTTATTGTCATACAGCTTCATTACAACAACGCATTCAGGGCAGGAATTGGTTTGCGAAAAATGTCTTCGGTTCAGTGGGGCATTATATTCTTCATCACATTTATTACACATTTCAAAAGCATCCATCGATGTATGCTCACGGTCATAAGGTAGTTGTTTGATGATTGAATAACGTGGACCGCATTGTGTGCATGTTGTAAAAGCATATTGATAACGCCTGTTTTTTTTGTCAGTAATATCTTTACTGCATTTTTCGCACATAGCGAAGTCAGGAGAGATTAGAAGACCGGTATTACCCTCATTGCTACTGGTAATAATTTTAAAATCTTCATAAGCAACCGGTAAAGTTTCTGTTATACTATGCGATGTGATATGAGATAGCTGCGGAGCATTTAATATAACTTCATCATAAAAATTTTCTGAGACAATTTCATCAGCATTTAATTCTATATGCACACCATCAGATGTATTACTTACCCATCCTTTTAAGCCAAATTTTTTCGCAAGTTGATAAACGTACGGACGAAATCCTACACCCTGCACCTGCCCATTGATGTGTATAAGCCAGGTGTTTATTTTTTTCAAAACAATAAATAAATTAATTAAAACGCAGGTTTGAATTTGTGCTTAACATTTTTAATTCTTCATGCGCCTCTTGTGTTAGATAAGGCATCATTAAGAGCCATAGGTCAGCAATAAAATCATTCTCATTCAAATGGTCAAGACCTTTAATTTGCCGGGCATACATCCAGTTATCCATGGTCATCCAAAACAGCCAGGCCAGCTGTTTATATTGTTCATCTTTAATTGGAGATTGAAATGTATTTCTGTCAACATTAAAATTAAACATCCATTCTATTTGTTGAATTTGCCATGCAATATGTTGCTGATGTTTTTCTTTTATGGATGGGTAGGCACGCAGCACTTCCAGTGTATCAAGATAGAAAAAAAGATAATGTTTCTGGCATTCAAAAATATGGTGTAGCTGGCGGTTAATGTCTTCAAATAAATGCGCCATTCTAAATTCATACAATGATTTTTCCTGGGCTTCCTTCAACTCATCATATAAATTTTCCACAATACAATCTTTGTGCTTAAAATGGTAAGCTAAATGTCCTACACTAATATCACCATAGTCTGCAATGTGCTGCAGGCGCACGTTTACAAATCCATTTCTATTAAACAGTTTCAATGCCCTGTCAAGTATATAAGTTTTTGTATGCTTCACCTTTTTCGCTTAATTTACTAAAGCTAAATAATTATTTTCATGTCTTTTTAAAATTAAAATACAATGTACCATAGCTTAAAATATCTTTATCAGAGTATTTGTAAAATGTATCTTTAGATAATTGATCATAATATTTAATTCATCTGCAAAAAAGTTTTATGTCAGCAAATAAAGAAAATGTTGTAACGCATTGGATGTCGAACAACGGCATTGCTTTTTTACGCATCAGCATAGGGATAGTTTTTTTGTGGTTTGGATTTATAAAATATTTTCCGGGCTTAAGCCCGATAGAAGATTTGGCTTTACGTACAACGGGAGTTCTCACTTTTAATCTTTTTTCAAATGATGCAATGGCAATAGGTCTTGCTACGCTCGAATGCCTCATTGGTATTGGTTTGATAACTGGTAAATTTTTAAGAGCAACCTTATTGCTTCTATTATTACAATTAATAGGAGCCATATCCCCTGTTTTTATTTTCACATCAGAAGTTTTTAAAATTATCCCGATAGTTCCTACCCTTGCCGGGCAATACATAATAAAAGATATCATTATTATAAGCGCAGGAATTTTGATAGGGGGTACTGTAAGAGGTGGCAAAATGATTGCAGATCCTGAAGTTGCTGAAAAAGCAAAGAAAGTTGAAGATGAAAAAATAAATGCGGAAAATAAAAGTTGAATAATAATTTAGAAAATGTTTTCTAATAAATAAACGCTTTTTCATAAATGATTGGTTTTATCTTTAGAAAAATAACCATTTCGTATGGCAACATCCCAGCCAACATTACAAGCAGATGCGTTAGATGAAATACATGTTTTTTGGATTGCCGGAATGAGTTGTGATGGCTGTTCCGTTTCTACTGTAGGTGCAACAGCTCCTTCTGCTGAAGCCCTGATGACCGGCAATATGCCTGGTTTACCAAAAATTAATTTACATCATCCTGTTCTATCTGTTGAAGCCGGCGAAGAATTTATGGCTCCCTTTCATTTGGCCATGCAGGGAAAATTAGGGAAACAATTTGTGGTGGTGTATGAAGGTTCTATTGCGGATGAAAGATTAAATGATGAAAACGGTGGTTACTGGGTTGGCCTGGGAACAAGACTGGTGGATGGCGAGCCGCAACCATTTCCCACTGCAGATATGTTGAAGTTGATGTCGCCTTACGCTGCAGCAGTTATTGCCATCGGCACTTGTGCAACATGGGGAGGAATTCCTGCCGCCGCTGGCAATGTTACCGGTTCCATGGGTCTCATGGATTTTCTTGGTGAAGATTACCGAAGCACTTTTGGATTACCTGTTGTAAACATACCCGGCTGTGCGCCGCAGGGAGATAATTTTACAGAAACAGTTGCGGCAGTTTTAATGTTCTTGCAGGGCATTGGTCCATTGCCCGAATTTGATTCGCTTGGCAGACCTGCCTGGCTTTTTACTGATACAGTTCACACAACCTGCACCCGTGGCGGATTTTATGAAGAAGGAACCTTTGCAAAAAAGCATGGTGATAAAGAATGTCTTGTGGAGATTGGCTGTTGGGGTCCTGTTGTGCAATGTAATATTAATAAGAGAGGAGCTATAAATCATGTGGGTGGATGCATGAATGTTGGTGCTCCCTGTATTGGTTGTACTATGCCCGGTTTCCCTGATAATTTTTCTCCTTTCTATACAAAACCGCCGGGTACGATTGTATCATCAACAGTTTCAAAAACCACCGGTTATTTTATTCGTAACTTAAGAAGGTTTTCTATGATGTATGCCAACCGTTCTGTTGTATGGAACAGAAATAATCATGTTCCATCCGGATGGGGACATGTTGAAGAAGCAAGTAACTTGCAAAAGGTCGCACATTATTTCTATAACAAAATACAATTCCATAATAGTGTTCGACCCGGCATGAAACCGAAAAGCAGACATGCGGCAAAAAAAGCTATAGAAGAAGTAAAACAACAATGATGAACGACACACAATACTATAATGAGTTTTATATTGGCCTTGCAATTGTTGGTGCCATTATAGTAATTGCTGCAGTGCTTCTTATTTTAATATTAGTTGCTGCAAAACGGATTTTAAAGCTTGCCGGTGCAGCTTTAGGTATCGTAATAAAAATAAAAGAAAATACAATGAGCATCTGGGGACTTCAGGATACCAATCACAAAGCGATTGACATATTGAATGAAGCAGATACGATATTATCAAATGCCGGTGCAGTTGCAACTGCATTACATGAAACAGAAAAACAAACGTAATGGAAAATGTAAGTGAAGAAGCACTCACAAAAGTATGGGTCATTTGTCTCGTATTAGGACTGGTAGTAACCATTGTGGTTGCTATCTTACTAATAATGATCCGCAATACTGCACGTAAAATTTTAGGTGGTGTACAAAAGATTTGGACCGAAGGAAAACTGGTAGCGAATAACACCATTCAGATACCTATTTATCTGACAGTTACTAACCAGGTGGTTTCAAAAATTTATGATACTGCGGTAAAGATTATTGGAGGTGCCGCAGCTATTGAGCAGCATGCAACTGTTTGCCCGGGTTGCCCTGCCTGCGTTTTACAACATAATAAACAAATGTAAAAATGTTCACTCTTTTAATGATATTGACTGTTTTACTTGTGTTACTTTTTGTTGGCGCTTTGATATTTTTCGTTGCAGGTATTCATCGTTTGCTGGTAAATATCGGGGGCGATGGAAATAGTTTTTTAGCTAAGTTAAGATTAGGATTAAGAGCCATTGAAACCGAAACGGGCCACCTGCCTGTGCAGGTAACAAAACTGAATGAAACATTATCCAACACGGGTGCAGGATTGAAAGTAGTTAACGGACATTTGGAAGGAACAATACAAGCTGCATTAAAACAAAAAAACATTTAGCTATGCCGTACATCGTATATGTTTTATGGATCGTTGTTTTAGTAGTTGCTTTAATATTATTTCCTTTTATTGTCAGGCTGCTGCATAAAACATTTATGGCAGCAAAAAACATAGAGCGCTATTTAAAAGAAATGAAGGAAGCCGGAATGGGCATCGCAGGAAATACAGGTCATATTACTGCATTGAACAGCACGATAGAAGTTGCCGTAGATATCTTAGACAGTGCAGGAAAAATAAATACGAACGCAGAAACTATAGAAACAGTAATGGCTGACAGGTCAGCAAAATTTAATTAATATGGGAGATTATTTATTCATCGCCACGGTAATTGTAGTAATACTTGTTGTGCTGGTATTAGTGATTTACCTTGTTGGAGTTATTATTTATTTATTCAGGGCTGCAGGGCATTTAAAAGCGCTTGCCGGTGGCTTGCAACAAATAGAAAATGATACCGCTCCCTTGGCAGAAAAGCTAACAACTATTAATGGTGCATTGGAGACTTTGCATGGAGGATTGTCATCAGTAAATACGCACCTTGGTGCTATTGCAAAAGTTTTAAAATTGTAAACAGAAAAAACTATGTGTTTCAAAAATCTTCCGATAGAATTTGATGAGCAGGGCAACGCTACGTTGAAAGAAGGGGTTGCCAATCCTTATTCTTATGATGTGGTTGACCTTGGTAAAAATGAGGATAAGCTCAAAGAGCTTTTGGGCAAAAATGGATTTTTGAAAAACGTGGATTATGACCCCGTGACACGGATTGCCGGTGCGCTGGCTTTCCATAGCGTGGTGGATTTAGAGAATAAAAAAGTGATTTCTTCCAACTCTATGGCAACGTTGTTTCGTGGGTACGAAATTATTTTAAAGGGCAGAAGTCCGCTGGATGCGGCGTATATCAGCAGCCGTGCATGTGGAGTTTGCGGCGGTGTGCATGCAACGGTTTCGGCACTTGCCATTGAAATGGCTTTGGATATAAAGCCACCACCATTGGCAATTGTGATGCGCAACATGTTACTGGCATTGGAATACCTGTACGATCATCCACTGCACCTGTTCCTTCTTTCCGGTCCAGATTATTCTGAACAACTGACAAGCGAAACCAATCCTGAAATTGTGGAGAAAGCGCGGGCAACACCCGCAAAAAACAGTGCTGCCCATGGTTATAAGATGATGATTGATATCATGCACGACCTCAACCCGCTAACCGGTAAATTATATATTGAAGCATTGGAGATGACCCGTGTTGCCCGTGAAGCGTATGTGCTGATTGGTGGTAAGTATCCGCATCCGCAATCGGTTATTCCCGGCGGACTTTCGGTTACCATCAACATAACAGTTTTAAATGAATTATACCAACGCCTCATTAAGTTTTTTGATTATGGGCAAAAAGTAGTCGGGCTTTGGGATGATGTGTTTGATTTCTTTTTAGAATGCAATCCTGATTATGAAAAAGTAGGACAACGGCCTGCCACTATGATCGAGACAGGCGTATGGGATCACCCTGATTATTATGATGCCTCTTATAAAAATTGTGATACATGGGGCAATGCCCGGTGGTCAACTCCCGGTGTGTTGATTGATGGTGAGTTGGTGACTACGAGTCTCAAACAAATCAATGTAGGTCTGGAAGAATTTGTAGAACATTCCTTTTACGAAAAATGGGAAGGCCATCGTTTTAAAACGGATAAAGAAGGAACACCATTAAGTCCCCATCATCCGTGGAATAAAGAAACCATTGCCAAGCCCGGCAAGCAAAGCTGGCGTGACCGTTATACATGGGACACCTGCCCCACTTGGGATCGCAACAGTGTGGAAGCCGGCGCCTATGCACGTTTGTACATAACTGCAAAAGCCAACAAGGTGGTGAGCCGCCGGTTTGTAGAACCAACCGGGCACAGCATGATTTTGCATGTGCCCAAACACGACATGCCCGCCGCAACTATGGAGTGGCACATACCCAAAGTATGGAACGCTTTTGAACGCAACAGGGCACGGGCATTCTGCATTCCGTACAGCGCATTGGTGGCGCTCGACAACTGGTACATGGCAATGGATTACCTGCGCAAAGGCGAAGCAAGCATGAGCACACCATTCACCATTCCTAAAAAAGGCACGCAAATCGGCGTAGGTTTTTGGGGTGCAGGTCGCGGCTTTTTAACGCACCACCTAATCATTGACGACGGCGCAATTTCCAACTATCAAATACTCACACCCTCCACTATGAATGCTTCGCCCCACACTCCCTGGGGCACTCCCGGTCCGTACGAAGAAGCGGTGCTGAACACACCAATCTTAGAAAACGTTGACACCGGCAACCCCGACAAAAAATTCAAAGGCATTGACATCCTCCGAGCCATCCGCAGCTTTGATCCATGCATGCCATGCACCACTCACATACAGGTTGCCAACAGTGATTACATGGTAACACGTGAGGTTACTACTTGTGCCTGCGGGTTGGAGTGACGAATTGAAAGTTGAATAATTTGGGGCTGTGACCATCGGTAAACATTTCTCAACTTCAGTCTCCGCTTTCCATTACAAATCCGGCACAGAAGCCTTGCGCAAAACCTTCGCCGTGTTTTCCATTTCAATCGGGCAGCCGGTGAGCAGAACAATAAAATTCAACAATCTAAAATTCAAATAACAAGTGCATTATTACCATACATTTTTTAGCATAATTAATTTCTTACTTTTACTCAGTGGAAAAAACAGGATACATAGAAATCAGGATTTCCGGCACAAAAGGAAATATGGAATTGACACCCGATAATTATGACATCCGGGAAGTAAGAGAGATGCTGGAATACGCAGAAAATTTGCTTATCCCCGGCGATAAAAAAGAAAGACCTACCATTAGCTACCAATTAGAAGAAGGTTCCGTAAGGCATATTTTTAAAACATCTATCCAATATATAATTGGGTTTAATGCTATCATAGGTCAGGTAAATCAAAATCAGGCAATTGATTTTTTAGACCTGCCAACTGCAAGAGCAATCGAAAGCTTTCAGGACATTGCCATTAAAAAAAATTATTCATTTGAAATAACAACATCTTTAACTGAAACAAATAAAATTCAAATTGATAAAACTACACGCTTTGTAAGAAGTGAAGCAATATGGGCTGATGCAGATTTTTATTTTTATGGAAAAATCACAAGCATGGGCGGAAAGGAAAAATCAAATATTCATATTGCCACCGATGATTCAGGGATTATCATCATTCAGACAGATAAAAATTATCTGGAAAAATTGGAAAGTAACTTACTTTATAAAACATTTGGTATTCATGCCACGGGTAAGCAACATTCTGAAACTGGTGAAATAGATAAATCATCACTAAAATTTATTGACCTTATAAATTATACGCCTGTATATGATGAAAATTATTTGAGTAGGTTAAGAAAAAAAGCACAAAAATCCTGGCTTAAAGATATTAATGCTGACGCATGGCTTAAAAATCTAAGAGAAGGCTATGACGCATAAATCAGTATTACTTGATACAAGCTTTTTTCTTAGGTTTTTGAATGAAGCTGATCCTCTTTTTAAAAATGCTGATGGCTATTACAGGTTTTTTATAGAAAAAGAAATCCCGTTATTAATTTCAACTATTTCCGTTGCTGAATACTGTGTGGGAGGTACAATTGATGAATTACCACTTAAAGATCTTCAGATTGTTCCGTTTAATCTTTCTCATGCAAAAAGATGCGGAGAATTGGCAAGAACAGTTTTTGACAACAGAAAAACGCTGAAACTGCAACAACGAAATTTAATCCCTAACGACACAAAATTATTTTCACAGGCAGATGTGGAAACGGGTATCGGATATTATCTTTCATCAGATACGGAAAGTAAAAAAATATACGACCTTCTTACCAAAAGATTAAATCTCAAATTTCAATTTATTGATCTGCATAATAAATACTCAGAAGTATTTGGCGTACTGGATTTTTAATAATGAATATTGATTATTTGGCAGGAAAGAGAATTTAAAAAATATGAAAGCGAACGAAACTAAAGTAGATAAATTTTTAGCGACTAATGAAACCACATTTGCAATTCCTGTTTATCAAAGAAATTACGACTGGACACTTTTTCAATGCAAGCAATTATTGCATGATATAATTGAAGCCGGCAAAAGCGATAAAGTAAATGCTCATTTCATTGGAAGTATAGTTTATGTTCATGATGATGTGTACACAGCATCGGGTCTTACTGAATTAACCATAATAGACGGTCAACAAAGACTTACTACCATTACTTTAATTTACATAGCATTGTACAGGCTTGCGAAAGAACTCAACAATCAAATGCTTGTAAATAGAATTCATAAAACATATCTTATTAATGAATTTGCGCCTGAAGAAGAGAAGCTGAAATTAAAGCCCACAGAAAATAACAAAGATGCTTTGAGGCACATTCTTATTTCAAATAATGAAGATGAGTTTAAAGGTTATTCAAGAATTATTGAGAATTTCAATCACTTCAAATCAGCCATCAATACAGATAATTTTGAGCGGGTACAAAGAGGGTTATCTAAATTAATCTTCGTTGATATTGCTTTAGACAGACAAAAAGATAATCCTCAGAGAATTTTTGAAAGCCTTAATTCTACAGGTCTTGAGTTGTCCCAAGCCGATTTAATACGGAACTATATTTTGATGGGACTTTCAAGAACAAACCAGGATAAAATTTATAAGAACTTTGGGGAGGTCATTGAAAAAAATGCAAAGGATGATACACTAAATAAAAGCAGAGTGTCAGAATTTATACGAGATTATCTAACGCTGAAGAATAAAGAAATACCAAACAAGGGTGATGTTTATGTGAAATTTAAAGCTCAATATCCGACAACAACAATAGATGAGTTAGAAATAGTATTGTCTGAATTAAAATCATTGGTTAAGTATTATAACAAGCTAACCAATCCCAAAAATGAAAGCGACAGAGATATACGAGTACAATTGGAATATATCAACCGGCTTGAAATAAATGTAGCTTATCCTTTTCTAATGAAAGTCTATGAAGATTACTCAAACGGCATCATAGATAAACAAACTTTCATTTCAGTATTAACTCTCGTTCAATCCTTTACCTGGAGGCGATTTATTTTAGGGCTTCCAACCAATGCCTTGAATAAAATATTCATGAGCCTTTACGACAAAGTGGAAACAGCAAATTATTTATATACAATTCAGAAGTCACTCTTGCAGCGTTCCGGTGTTCAAAGGTTTCCACGTAACATGGAAACAATAAAAGCCTTAAAAGAAAAAGACTTATACAACATCAAACCGAAAAACAGAACGTATTTACTTGAAAGATTAGAAAATTTTGAAAATAAAGAACCGGTAATAATCGAAGGGAATTCAGACATCACAATAGAACACATTTTCCCTCAAAATCCAGACCCTAAATGGAAGATTGATTTAGGTACAGACGAATACAATTTCATAAAAGAAAGCTATTTAAACACAATAGGCAACTTAACCCTTTCAGGTAACAATGGTAAACTTGGAAACAAACCTTTTAATGCAAAAAGAGATTTAGTGAATGTTGGATACAAAGACAGTCGGCTTTGGCTTAATAAATATTTGTCTTCCCTTGATAAATGGAATAAGGCTGAAATAGAAATGCGTTCTGATTTAATTTCTGAAAGGTTTTTGAAAATTTGGGAAATTCCAGATATAGAAATAGACATTGAAACTGAAAGTGATGAAGTGAACATCTTTGATGCGGAAGACCCAAAGC
The DNA here is from genome assembly GCA_043749085.1 of Chitinophagales bacterium. GTDB lineage: Bacteria > Bacteroidota > Bacteroidia > Chitinophagales > Chitinophagaceae > Ginsengibacter. The sequence continues at coordinate 11,565 of JAYVEA010000346.1, read as the reverse complement.
ATAAAAAATTAGAGTACGCTATTTTCTTTAATCAAAGATTAGAAGTAACCCAAGTTGCCAAATTATACATTGAAGTTTTTAAACAGCTTTTTGATTTACAACCCGAAACCTTTTTCACCTCTGCAATTGGCAAAAGAATAAGTTTATCAAAAAATCCAGAGGAAGATGATTTAAGGCAACCAGTTCAATTAAATGATACATACTTCATGGAGGCAAACATAGATAATATTGGCAAGTTTGACAGAATAAAACAGGCACTAACAATCTTTAGTTTTGAAGATGAACTTATTATTAAATACGCTGATTAAAGTATTTCCACATAAGCAACATCAAATTATTTGAAAGCAACCAAATACGCAGCCAATGGGATGCAGAAGCGGAGAAATGGTATTTCTCTGTTCAGGATGTTGTTGAGGTGCTTACAGACACTGTTAATGCAAAGGATTATATAAAAAAGATGAGAAAGCGGGATGCTGTTTTAAATTCCAACTGGGGGACAATTTGTACCCTGGTTGAAATTCCAACCATTGAATATTTTAACAATGAGCAACATCAAATTATTTGAAAGCAAACAAATACGCAGTCAATGGGATGCGGAAGGGGAGAAATGGTATTTTTCTGTTCAGGATGTAGTTGTGGTTCTTACAGACAGTGCTGACATAAAGCAAAATATAAATAAGATGCTTAGCCGCGATGAACAGATTAAAAGCAACTGGGGTACAATTTGTACCCTGGTTGAAATGGCAGCAGCAGATGGTAAAAAAAGAAAGGTTCGGGCAGCAGAAAATGGAAATATCAAATGGTTGTACAAAAGCAACAAGGTTAAGCCTATAAAACTTGTAATTTTATATCATGACACAACGCTTTTATTTTGATACTTCAGTTTTTGGTGGAGTGTTTGATAAAGAGTTTGAGGAAGCCTCCATTCAACTTTTTGAGAAGGTAAAATTGGGAGAAGTGATTTGTGTTTATTCTGATTTAACCGAGGGCGAATTATTTGAAGCTCCACAAAGAGTGAAGATTTTTTTTAAACGTTTGCCAAAAGAATATTTAGAGTTGGTGCAGGTTTCTAACGAAGCTATCAACCTCGCAAAAAGTTACATTAATGAAAATGTTGTAGGCAAAACAAGTTTTGATGATTGCGTTCATATTGCTCTTGCCACCATTCATAAAGTTAACATTCTGGTTAGTTGGAATTACCAGCACATCGTAAACGTTTATAGAATTCGTGGCTATAATTCAGTAAATTTACATTCAGGGTATTTGCAATTAGAAATACGTTCACCAAAAGACATCATTGGTTATGAAGACGAAACAGAAAATTGAAAAAAAAGATTTTGATACTGTAAAAACATTTAGAGCTATCAAAGAAAAAATTTCAAAAGACATTGCCGATATGAACTTTGAGCAAATCAAAGCTTATTTGAAAGATAAGAAAGTACGTTTACAAAATTAGCCGCACATACAAAACTTTAATGAGCAGGATTTCATAATCAGCCAACAATGAAACAGAATAAAACTTTTGATGCAGTTAAAGCGATGAGAGAAATACGTGAAAATTTAAGTGAGAAATATTGGAAGCACCCTGATATTTTAAAAAAGGAAATGCAGGAAATAAGAGAGAAATATAATCTCAAACTTACAACGCCGCAAAAAGCTAAACCATAGCTTTAACCTCAATGAAAAAAATCTTCATCGGCACGGTCGGCTATCACAATCTCCGCAACCATTCCATTGGTCCGGCATTGTTACAGCAGTTGCAAAAAATGCAATGGGCAGAAGATGTGGAATTAGACGAACTCAACTGGGGACCGATTGCCATTGTACAAAAATTTCAATCGTTGCCTACACCATACCACAGGGTCATTCTGATTGCAGCTATTGAACGACCAGGCAGAAAAATTGGAGATATCACTGTTTATAAATGGATGGGAAAGTTGCCTGATGAAGAGCTGATACAACGTTGTGTTGGAGATGCGGTAACCGGAGTTATTTCGGTTGAAAATCTACTCATCATTGGTGAGTATTTTAAAATATGGAATGGTGAAACTTTTCTAGTGGATGTAGAACCTGGTGCTGAAGAGGCTGGAGAAGATTTTACAGAAGAAATGCAGGAGGCTATTCCTGATTTAATATTAATGCTGCAAAATCTTACTAAAGAAGACATCGGAGAATTGATTAATTTTAAAGAACTTTATGGAGATACATTAATTGAAGAAAAAACTGATGCCTGAAAATAGCAATCAAACAAATAAAAATGCTGTAGATGCGCTTTTCTGGAGAGAAGAAATTCTACAAGTACTGTATTGGATGGAAGGCGAAGGGCTGGAAGATGCCGTTCCTTTCAGCAGGTTACTTTCATTATTAAATACTACAAGCGACAATCTACTATTTCATCTTAAAAAAAATATTATAGCAGGTTACCTGAAATCAGAAGATGAAACATTAAGTGAAAACAGTTCAATAAAATTAACTCCGGTGGGCAAAAAAGAAGGAGGCAATATTTTCAGGAATGCTTTTGAAGGAATGCAAAAAGGCGGTCATGGTGAGTGCGGACCTGATTGCGAATTCTGTTATTCAGAAGGAGAAAAACTGGAAGACTGCGTTCATAACTGTGCCGACAGCCGCCATCATCATTAATCATGCAAAGTATTTTTTTATCGGATAGCGATTATGAGCAACTGGCTGCTAAAACAGAAGAGCTGGTGGCACAGGTAGATAATCTTCCTTACCCCAAAGTAAAAGATGATGTGCATGAGTTGCTGCAAAATTTTGACATGCTTCACCGTGAAGCCCTTACACGGTTATTCAAAGAAATAGTAATTAATCATCCTGACCTCCATACAAAAATGGAAGGTGATAAAGCCATTAATTTATTGTTCAGCCTGTACGATTTATTTCATAGCGATATTCAAAGTAATATCTATGGGACGGAAGATTTATTTAACGGAAATGGTAATGATAAATATCCGCGGTGGATACCGGTTGGTAATGCAACCAAACTCAAAGATGATACTGCCTATAAATATGCAGAAGAAGGGGAAGATATTTTAATTTGCAAAACAGAAGGTACATTTTATGCGGTTAAAAATTCATGCAGTAATACAACATTGCCGCTTGAAGGCGCTGTTATTGAAAAAGGATATCTCATTTGCCCGTGGCATGGCTGCGCCTATCGTTTATCAGACGGCATTATGGAAACCAATGCAATGCAAAGGCTGAAAAAATATCCGCTTGAAATAAATGAAAAAGGCGAAATAAGAATAGGACTAAACATGTAAACCCCCAACCCACTAAAGGGGAGTTAAATAAAACAAATAACTTAATCACTTCCTTATGTATAAAAAAATCATTGCTTTTCTTTCAATCATTCTTTTTCCGATTGTTTTTATTTCATGTAATCAAAACAAATCCGGAAGCAATGATTTGCCCGTAACAATGGATGATTCATCACGTGTTATTATTGACCGTGCCATTGCTTATGCAGGAGGTTATGATGAATGGCAAAAAAAGAAAACATTATCATTTGATAAAAAAAGTATGAGCTATGATAGTACCGGTAAAATGATAAAAGAGGTTGACCAGCATTTTGATTATATGATGAAGCCGGAATTCAGGGCAAAGGTTACTTACATGCTTCATGATACTGCTATCACTTTGATCCATGATGGTGAAAAAGCCAGGAAGTTATACAACGGAAAAATATCCAGCGAACAAAAAGATATTGATGGCGCCTGGAATTCCTGTTATGGTTCGCAGTTTGTAATGTGTATGCCATATAAGTTGAAAGATCCGGGCATAAAAGCTGAATATGTAGGACAGGTGACATTAACCGATGGTGCACCGGCACAGGTAATTAAAACTTCTTACATGAAAGGTGCCGGCAGCAATCCTGATCATGTATGGTATTATTATTTTGAGCCTGGTACAGGAAAACTATTGGCTAATTCCCTGAATGGAAAAAATAATTATTGGGATTATACACGGTATGAACAATTTGAAAAAGCAAATGGATTATTGCTACCATCAGTGCGAAAAGGATACGATGCAGGTGCATTGAATAAGCCGGGTAAATTCGTTTCCGAAAGCAGGCACTTTAATATTGTATTTGATAAAGAATTGCCTGCAGACCATTTTAAAATAGCAGATGCAAAATGATCAAAAAAAAATATTGATTGCCGGTGTGGGAAATGAATTAAGGCAGGATGATGCTTTTGGAGTGTTGCTGGCGCAGAAGCTGCAACAGGAAGCATCATTTCCATCTTCAGTAAAAGTGATGGAGATCGGATCAGCAGGTATCCATTTGGTACAGCAGTTATTTGACAGTTATGATATTTTGATTTTACTGGATATAGTAAAATGGGGCGGCTCTGCCGGAACTATTCATTTTAAAGAAGTGGAAGTAAAAGACATTGCCCAATTAACTACAGATGAGAAAAATGAATTTTTGGCCGATATGCATTATATCAATCCACTAAAAGCTTTGATGATGGCAAAAGCGTTGAATATTTTACCAAAAAAAGTAATCTTTTTAGGTTGTGAATCAAAAGAGCATGAAGAAATTGGAATTGGAGTAAGCACAGCAGTGGAAGCAGCTCTTCCATTTGCCTTTCAAAAAGTAAAAAGTTTTGTTTCAGATGTGATGAAAGGTGATCCGGTTACAGATAGTATTATAATATAAATTAGCAGGCTTGTTAAAAAAATTTTAATTTAGTATAAAATATATTGCAATGAAAGATCAATCACAATCTCATTCCGATGACGAAGAAAAAGTAATTCTTCCCTGGAAATCAGAACTTGCAGTAAAAGATCTGATCAAACCAATAACCCTTAGAAGGATACGCCTGGTTCAAACAGCAGGAGGAATTTTGTTGTTGCTAGCTATTATTGGTTTTGCATATTGGCTTTTTGTAAAACCACCTTCAGGCGAACGTATTGTAAAGGAAATGATAACGGCAGCAGGCGGTATGGAACAATGGAAAAATATCCAGGATGGAAATTTTGTACGTACCCATCGCTTATATGATGAAAATGGAAAGATCATTCACCAATCCGAAGAAACATTTTTTTTCAAAAACAACAAGGATGGTCATCAACTTTTAATAAAATCCAAAACTAATGGAGGCGACAATGTTGTTGTTGGTCATGATAAAGCAGGATACTGGGCCTCTTTGAATGGCAACAGAGTAAACCCGGTTCCATTAGCTAAAGAACTGGAATTTATGTGTGATGATGAACATTGTTCACCACTTTGCGCAAGTGAAATGGCCCTCTATCGCATGTCGTTCCCTTTTAAATTGGCAGATTATGGAGTGCAACCCCGCAATGCCGGAACGGCGATATTAAATGGTGAAAAGGCGATGCTGTTAGATGTAACTTTTGATCCAAAGGTGGGCCATGATCGCTGGGTGTTTTATGTGGATCCGTCTTCTAAATTAATTCGAAAAATTGAACATTATCCAACTGTAAAAGATAATGTACAACCCGAAGAAATCTATTTATCTGATTTTAAAAAGGACGGCAATATTGTGTTAAGTCATTCAAATAAATATTACCGCACTAATGGAAAAATTTTAGAGGAATATTTGATCTCGAATGTGAAGTTCAATTCATCTTTATCTGCTGAAGTCTTCAACAGACCACCGCAGCTTAGTATGAAATAAATAAATATTAAAAGTATTTGTAAGGATGATTTTCCAGATCATCCTTTTTTTATGCCTTTACATTTTCCAACAAATCATTTGCTAATTGGCTTATTGCTTTTAAAGCAGGCGAGTCATCAATCTTATTAATATTTAAAGAACCATTTTTATCCGCTTCGGCAACGGTAGCATCAAAAGGAATAATGGCAATTACAGGTAATTCTGTTTGAGCACAAAATTGGCGGATGGCTTCTTCATCTTCAGGATTTTTTACTTTGTTAGCGACAGCCACTATATTTTTTATTTCCAGTTCTTTTCCCAACCGCTGGAAACGTGCTACAGCTTCCATAGAGCGGTAGTAGGGTTCTACAACACAGAGCAAAACATCCACATATTTTGAAGTGCCACGCTTCATTTGTTCCAGGGATGCTTCAAGATCTAAGAGCGTTACCTGTTCACTTTCTTCCAGTGCTGTGTGTATAATTTCTCTTACAGTAGTATGGATGCCGCACATGCAACCAGTGGCAGCATGCTCCGGCTGCCCCACGGCTAATAAAGTAACATTGTCATTCGCCTTAATTCCATAAGTATCCATTACTTCGGCTAATGGTAAATTTAATTTTGCATATTTTTTCCCGTCTTCTTTTTCATATACCTCCAATAATTTGGAAGTTAATGCCTTTGGCATTGTAGCTTTTGGATCCAGTCCCAGAGTCAGTGCAAGATTGGGATTCGGATCTCCATCAATTGCTAAAACACTAATTCCTTTGCTACCTAATGTACGGCATAATAAACCGCTAATGGTTGTTTTCCCTACACCTCCTTTGCCACATACTGCAATTTTCATTATTATTTTTTAATGAAGTTATCAAAAAATTCATGAGAATATTATATTAAAGGCTGAAATAATTTTTTAATTGATTTATAATAATATTTAAAAAAACACATAAGACGCTGAATTTAAAATTAATTATAAATATATAGTAGGTTAAGAAAAATTTTGACTGAACGACAGTTGATAATCAGAAATCATTTCAGAAACTATTCAATGCATTATTTTTTTATTATCTTTGAAAGTAATTTTAGTGACGTATTTATTCAGGCATTCTACATTTTAAACTTTTGAAAAAATATTATAGGGCAAGGATTTATTAAATAAATTGAGTCCCGTCCGTCCGCAAATGCCGCAAAAACCCTTTAAAGATCAAGGGTTTTTTTATTTAATTTAAATATGATTATCGTAAAAGGCAAACTTATTGATAAACAAATCCGGTGTGTACATTATCATTCACTATTAGATATAATTGCCATAAAATTTAAATGTTGTAAAGACTACTACCCTTGCTATTATTGTCATAAAGAAGCGACAGATCATCCCGTAGCTTTATGGAAGAAAATTGAGCATAACACAAAGGCCGTATTATGTGGAATATGCAGGAATGAAATGAGCATTACTGAGTATTTAAAGTCTAATAATAAGTGCCCATATTGCAGTTGCAATTTTAACGCATCTTGCTCTGAGCACTATCATTTATATTTTGAGATTTGATAACAAATATTATGCTGAGCAACATATGTTAAAGAAGTGTAAATACTCAGTAAACTGTTCTTATGTTAATGCCTTTTAACTCCCTCTAATCCTGTATTGGCTTATATTTGCTTCCAGCAATTAAGGTTATACTTATTATAATTTTAGTTGCATCCAATATCCATTTTATCTAACTGCTTATACAGAACCAAACAACACTCGCAGAGGATTTTTCCCTGTTTTCTAATTATTAATTTTAAAAAATCACTGAATGAATAAATCAATGAGTAGGAAATTTTATCTTCTTCTTTCCTCTGTTTTTATTTTTATAATTCATTTATTATTTGTTTTTGCCAAGGTTAAACCTGCCAACGGAATGTCACGCAATGCTACCGTAAAAGCTTTAGACAGAAATTCTTCAATAACACCTAATCCTTTATCAGCAAGCCAACTCAATATTTTTGACAGTCTTAAATTAGAAAGATTAGGATTAAGCAGGCAGGCATTTGATTATGCATTGAAAGGTTTTAACTATCTTTTAGCGAAAGGTAAACTGGCCAATAATTACATTATTTCAATTGCGGATTTCAGTGAGTCATCCAGCAAAAAAAGATTGTTTATTATAGATCTTAAAAATTATAAGATACTCTTTAATACTTATGTTGCTCATGGCCAAAATTCAGGTAAAGAATTCGCCGATAATTTTTCGAATGCGCCCGAAAGTTTACAAAGTAGTCCCGGGTTTTATGTAACCAAGGAAACATATAACGGTTCAAAGGGACTTTCCTTAAGGCTTGAAGGTGAGGAACAAGGTATTAATGATAATGCCTTAAGCCGTGGAATTGTAATGCATGCTGCTCCTTATGTAAATAAGGGATTGGCAGATGGACGGGGATTTATTGGTAGAAGTTGGGGCTGCCCTGCTGTAGCACCTGAACTTCACCAGGCAATTATAAATAAAATAAAAAACGGAACGTGTTTATTTCTGTATACCCCCAATAAAAATTATATCTCAGGCTCAAGAATATTAAAGGAGGCTGCCTAACAAAAATCCCTATAGCCCCGGAAACGGGGCTTTTTTATTTGAAAGATTTCGTACCAATAGTGATACTATCTTTACCTCTTAATTAATTGTATGCTTAAAGTAGGTGTCTTTGGAGTAGGTCATTTAGGAAAGTTTCATCTAAATAACTGGAAGGGTATAAGTGGTGTAGAATTAATAGGTTTTTATGATCCTTCTGATGAAAATGCTTCATCAGTTACTAAAGAATACCAATTAAAAAGATTTACAAACATCAATAAATTAATTGATGCCTGTGATGCAGCAGATATTGTTGCGCCAACTACATCACATTACGAACTTTGTAAAGCTGCCATTTTAAAAAGCAAACATGTATTTGTAGAAAAGCCTTTGGCAAATACTATGGATGAAGCAAAGGAATTATTAAAACTAGCAAAGGAAGCCAATATCAAATTTCAGGTAGGCCATGTGGAGCGTTTTAATCCTGCATTTTTAGTACTGAAAAACCAGGAATTATCACCCATGTTTATTGAAGTGCATCGGCTTGCACAATTTAATCCAAGAGGTACTGATGTTAGTGTGATATTGGATTTGATGATACACGATATTGATATTATTTTAAAGCTGGTAACCAGCAATGTAAAATCAGTTGCTGCCAATGGAGTATCCGTAATGAGTGATACACCTGATATTGCCAACGTACGGATAGAATTTGATAATGGCTGTGTTGCTAATCTAACTTCATCAAGAATAAGTGTAAAGAAGATGCGTAAGATGAGACTGTTTCAAAAAAACTCGTACATAAGTATTGATTTTCTTGAAAAGAAAACCGAGATAACAAAGCTTAAAACAGCTGCGGATAAAGACGCATTTACTTTTGATATTGAAACAAATCATGGTAAAAAATCAATTGCTTTTTATACTCCTAAAATTGAAAACAACAATGCTATTAAAATGGAATTAGAAAGCTTCAGAGATGCTATCATCAATAATACCAATACCGTTGTGAGTGAAGTGGATGGATTTAGAGCAATGGAAGTGGCGCACCTGATCCTGGAAAAAATTGGTAAGAATAAATAATAACCAAACTTCTGCATGCATTCTAAAACGCAACGAATTATCAAAAGAATTTTGGATATTCTGCTTGCAATCACAGGAACAATCATTCTGTTGCCATTGATCTTATTTGTTGCAATTATTGTAAAGCTTTCTTCAAAGGGATCCATATTTTTTTTACAGGAAAGAGTGGGGTATAATGAAAAGTCTTTTCTAATTTGGAAATTCAGATCTATGGATATAACTGCAGAAGAAGCCGGCCCGCAGCTTAGCAGTAGTGAAGATAACAGGGTAACAACATGGGGTAAAATTATGCGTAGATGGAGACTGGATGAACTACCCCAATTATGGAATGTTTTAAAAGGGGATATGAGTATTGTTGGACCACGGCCTGAAAGAAAATTTTATATAGATCAGATTATAAAAATTCATCCTGAATATTTAAACCTTCTGAAAGTAAGGCCCGGCCTGACAAGCATGGGAATGGTAAAATTTGGCTATGCAGAAAACGTGGCAGAGATGATCGAGAGAATGAAGTATGATCTTACTTATATAGAAAATGCTTCTCTGCTAATGGATATTACAATAATGTTGCAAAGCATAAAAGTAGTTTTTGCAGGGAAAGGAAAGTAAGGAATATAAAAAGTTTTTAGACTACATTTTAAGTATGGCCACCAATCAAATAGACATTATACCTTCTTACCTGATCAATAAGGAAAAGTGGGATGAGTGCATGGATAAAAGCAGTAACAATCTTATTTACGCTCACTCATGGTTTTTGGATCAACTTACTGACAACTGGCATGGAATAGTGCTTAATGATTATGATTGCGTAATGCCCGTACCATGGAGAAAAAAATTTGGGATACGATATTGTTATAACGTATCCTTTATTCAACAGCTAGGTTATTTTAATACAACTAATGAAATTGATCACATAGAATTAGTTGATGCTTTTTCGAAATTTATAAAATATGGGGATTATAATTTTAATTATAGTAACAATGCAATAGCCAATATTGCAGGAGTGAAAACAGCAACTAATTTTATTATTGATCTTGCTGATAAAGAAACAATAACCAATAATTTTACAAAAACTTTTATGCAGAGTCTTCATAAAGCATTGGGGAATGGTCCTGCATACGATTCTGCAACCCCTGGAGAAGCAATTGAAATGTACAGGGATCTTTATGGCCATAAGCTGAAAAATATTTCGGAATCCGATTATAAGAACCTGATAAAGCTAACAGCATATTTATCTTCACAAAACAAATGTGTTGTAAGAAAAATAATTAATAAAGACGGGATAACCATCTCAATAGTACTGCTGCTAAAAGATGAAAAAAGATTGTATAATATTATCAATGCAACCAATAATGAGGGGAGAAAAACAGAAGCAAATTATTTTTTATATGCCCGGGTATTTGATGAATTTGCCGGTAAAGGATTATTAATTGACCTTGAAGGATCTGAATTATCCGGCGTAAAAAGTTTTTACAAAAAGCTTGGCGCAATTGAGCAGCCTTATTACCATATGCACATTAATAACCTGCCATTTCCATTAAAATTAATTAAGCCATGATTAGCCTAATACATAATTACGGCTCATATAGAAGAAACATCCGTAATCATTTGTTCTGCAATAAAAATATCCCCGGGCACAGTTATTTTAATATTATTTTCTTCACCCTCTATTAAATTTACTTTTATTCCAAATGCCTCCACAACAGTTGCTTCATCAGTAAACTTATCTTTATAATCTATTTTAAAAGCAGTCAATAAAATTTTGCTATGAAATGTTTGCGGCGTTTGTACAAGTTTCACCGTATTTCTGTCCACCGCCACATGCCCGTCAATGGTAAGTAATCTTACACTATCCCTCGAAGTAATTGCAGGAATTGCAGAACCTGATTTTTTTGCCTGGATATAACATCGTTCTATCAAATCTTTTGTAAGTAAACACCTAACCCCATCATGTACAAAAATTATGCTTTCTTCAGTAATAAATGATAATCCGTTTTGTACTGAATGAAATCTTGTTCTGCCTCCTTCGCAAATGGTTATTCTGGAACTATCAAAATATGCATCAATAACTTCCTGCCCTTTTCTAACATGATCTTCGGGCAAAACCAGTATCACATGCATATCATCATAAGCTTTTAAAAAAATATCAATTGTATAAAATAAAACAGGCTTATTCTTTATCAGCAGAAACTGCTTTGGAATATTGCTGTTCATCCTGCTCCCTGTGCCACCTGCAACAATAACAGCATATTTTTTCATCTCTTCTTATTTAGTATCATTATAAATAGCAACCA
>JAYVEA010000345.1:0-8205 GCA_043749085.1 Chitinophagales bacterium | reverse complement strand
GCTTCCACAGGCTCAGCCTGAAAGCATTGGGTCCGTGATGAAAGCTAAAATTGTCACCCTGAGCTTGTCGAAGGGTGTATGAGAAATGCTAAATTGCTGAAGTATGTTTTAAAATATGTTCATGAAAAAATTCTTAGGAAAAAATTTTCTATTACAAAGTGAAACAGCCCAGGAACTGTATCATGATTATGCAGAAAAAATGCCTGTGATAGATTATCACTGTCATTTGCCAGCGGATCAAATTGCCAATGATATCAACTTTGAAAACATTACCCAGGCATGGCTCTATGGCGATCATTACAAATGGCGGGCAATGCGTGCCAATGGTATTGATGAAACTTACATAACCGGCAATAAATCCGATTATGAAAAATTTGAGAAGTGGGCTGAAACAGTTCCTTACACATTACGCAATCCCCTTTATCACTGGACGCACCTTGAGCTGCAGCGTTACTTTAATATTGATGAGATTTTAAATGCTGACAGCGCTAAAAAAATTTATGCTGATTGCAGCAGTAAGTTGCAATCAAAAGAATATTCCATTCGCAACCTGTTGCGTAAGATGAATGTAAAGGTTGTCTGCACTACAGATGACCCAACTGATACATTAGAGCACCATCAAAAAATAAAAGATGACGGCTTTGAAATAAAAATATTTCCTGCCTTCCGTCCGGATAAGGCCATGAATGTTGATGATGTTGCAGGCTTTAATAGTTATGTAGAAAAATTGCAGGCAGTAAGTAATACAAACATTAATTCTTTTGAATCATTTTTAGATGCCTTGAAACAGCGTCATGATTTTTTTGCATCAATGGGTTGTACTGTTTCTGATCATGGTCTTGAACATATTTATGCAGAAGATTATACTGATGCAGAAGTGGTTGCTGCATTTTATAAAATTCGTGGCGGAAGAGAACTTACATTTGAAGAAAAAGGAAAATTTAAATCTGCAATGCTATTCATATTTGCTATCTGGGATTGGGAAAAAGGATGGGTACAGCAATATCATATAGGGGCTTTACGAAATAATAATTCAAGAATGCTTGATACACTTGGCGCAGATACCGGCTGGGATTCTATTGGAAATTTTCACCAGGGGAAGTTCATGTCTAAATTTTTTGACCGTCTCGATTCAACTAATCAACTGGCAAGAACGATTTTGTATAATCTAAATCCGGCAGACAATGAATTGATGGCAACTATGACAGGTAATTTTAATGATGGCTCTGTTGCGGGAAAAATTCAATGGGGTTCTGCATGGTGGTTTTTAGATCAGAAAGATGGAATGACAAAACAGATAAACACTTTATCCAACATGGGATTGCTTAGCAAATTTGTAGGCATGCTCACTGATTCCAGGAGTTTTCTTTCATTTCCCCGGCATGAATATTTCCGAAGAATACTTTGTAATTTATTTGGCGAAGAAATAGAGAATGGTGAACTGCCTCATGACCTTAAATGGACTGGAAAAGTTATTGAAGATATCTGCTATAACAATGCAAAGATTTATTTCGGCTGGTAAGGCTATTGATGTTCTCAATAAAATTTCGAGTAAATCTTCTCCTTTTCCTCCCCTTCGGGGAGATAGAGGGGCTTTATATCTTAACCTTAATCACCAGCTTCTTTATTTCTCCTTCTCCAATCATGGGTGCATGAACATCTTCAGAAAAGAAGATGGCAAACTGGTTATCAGTTAATTCAAAATACATATCAGGAGTGTCATTGTAAAACATAACATCTTTATCTGCATTGTATTCACCTTTTTGTTGCGTGCAGGTACTTCTTGGTTTCCAGCCAAATTGTTCTTTTCCCCTTATGCATAGTTGTATGTCGATGTGTTTATCATGACATTCGAATTTGGCAACAGATTCTGCAGCAGTCATTCCTTTTTTATTGGAGACGATTGCTCTTAAATTATCACCATCAATTTCAAATTTGCCATCTTCAATTGTTGCAAGGTCTTGAGATTTGATGTATTCAAAAGCTTTTGCAAATAATGGATGGAGGCAGTTGTATTTTGATGAATTCGATAAAGTATCTATTGTCATGGGTTTTGTATTGTTTATTAAAGATTTTCACTTTGGAATGAGTTGACGCAATCCGCAGGCAGGGGACTTTGAAAATAAGCCTCACCCTCTTATCCCTCTCCCATAGAGAGGGACGGTACTTTAGTACAAATCCAAACCTTTTTATCTTCCACAGCATCTACAATAAAAGTCCAATCTAAAGAAATTAAGTTGCAACAATCTTCTCTATTTCCTCTCCCTTTAGGGAGAGATAGAATGGGTGGAGAAGTGCTTGGGCTTTACCTTTGTACCCTTCCGCTTGCATCACCTTTCATCAAATCTTTTACATCATTTAAAGTTGCGTGGTTAAGATCGCCGGGAATAGTATGTTTAATCGCAGATGCAGCAACGCCAAACTCAGCAGCATCCTTCATTGGCATGCCGGTAACAAGTCCGTAAATAAATCCGCTTGCAAAAGAATCGCCACTACCCACACGGTCAACGATACGCACTTCATATTGCTTTGTATGATAAAATTCATTGCCATCATACACCAATGCACTCCAGCCATTATCAGAAGCACTGTGACTTTCACGCAAAGTAGAAGCGATATATTTAAATCCAAACTTATCTTTCATTTGTTTAAAAACATCTTTATATCCTTCAAGATTTAATTCGCCTTTTGTAATATCGGTGCCGGCACTTTTAAAACCAAGTGTTGTATCAGCATCTTCTTCATTGCCGATGCACACATCAACATGTTGGCAAAGCTTCGTCATCACTTCTCTTGCTTTTTCTTTGCTCCATAATTTTTTACGGTAATTAAGGTCTATGCTTGTTGTAATGCCTTTTGCCTTTGCAGCTTTTAGCGCAGCCTCAGTAAGCTTTGCTGACTTATCGCTCAATGCAGGTGTAATCCCGGTTGTATGGAACCAGACTGCACCATCAAAAATTTTATCAAAATCAAATTCTGAAATATCTACTTCAGAAATGGCTGCATCTGCACGGTCGTAAATTACCTGCGATGCTCTCATAGAAGCACCGGTTTCTAAAAAATAAATGCCTAACCGTTTTCCGCCACGGGCAATATATTCTGTGTTCACTCCGTACCTGCGTAAATGATTTATGGCTGCCTGCCCAATTGCATTATCAGGAACTTTTGAAACAAATGTTCCCTGCAAACCATAATTACAAAGGGCTGCAGCAACGTTTGCCTCGCCACCGCCGTAGGTAACATCAAAGCTGTCTGACTGCACAAATCTTTTAAAATCAGGAGTGGAGAGCCGGAGCATTATTTCTCCCAGGGTTACAACTTTTTTAGCCATGTTCATTAATTTGTAAGTGAGTATTTTTGTCTGAGATCGATTGGCTCAAATATCTTTCATATTTGGTTACTGAGCAAGAATAAATGCGGTAACGATTGCGTAAATAATTATTGCATTTTTGCTTAATTCCAATATCATTGTTTAATAAATATAATGTTATGGATAAGAAAGCAGAGTTATTAAAACTAATACCTGAACAGGGGATATTGCCATTGTATTTTACCAAGGATACAGAGGTAAGTGTAAGCGTTTTAAAAGCTTTATACAATGCAGGGATACGTGCAGTTGAATACACTAATCGTGGTGAAGCAGCATTACAGAATTTTAAAAAGATGAAGGAGGCGTGCGTCGATGAATTGAAAGGAATGTACCTGGGAGTTGGAACAATTAAAGGTAGTGCGATGGCACAAACATTCATTGATGCAGGCGCTGATTATATTATTTCTCCGGGACTTGTGCAAAGTGTTGCTGAGGTAGCTGATAAAAATAATATGCTTTGGGTGCCGGGATGTATGACACCATCTGAAATAATTTTTGCAGAAACTTTAGGCGCAAAAATAATAAAATTATTCCCAGGGAATATTTTAGGACCTGCGTTTTTAAGTGCTGTAAAGGAGTTGTTTCCTAATTTATTATTTATGCCAACAGGTGGTGTTGATCTTGACAAAGAAAATATTGCAGGATGGTTTAAAGCCGGTGTGTGTGCAGTTGGTATGGGAAGCAAGCTGATAAGTAAACAATTACTTGAGCAAAAAGATTATGGGAAAATCGAAGAGCTTACAAAGCAGGCAATGGAAATTGTAAAATCAGTAAAGGGAAACTAATGAAGATAATTAACGGTGTTCATCCTGATGATTTTAAAAGTTATAATACTTCAGCTATACGAGAAATATTTTTATTAGATGATCTTGCTCAGCCGGGAAAAATAAATTTTGCATATACACATTATGACCGGATGATGGTAGGTCTTGCAATACCATCCGGCACAACGCTGGAGCTTCCTTTGTTTGATATTTTAAGAGCAAATTATTTTCTGGAAAGAAGAGAGATGGGAATTATTAATGTTGGAGGAGATGGAGCAATTTCTATAGGTAGTGAAAATTTTTCTTTAAAAAAATTAGATTGTTTGTATATCGGAAGAGGAACTGAGAAAGTTACATTCTCCAGTACTGATGCTGCAAAGCCTTCTGTGGTTTATATTTTGTCTGCTCCTGCACATGAAGTACATCCAACTAAATTATTAAAGAAAGAAGAAGCGCAAGGTGGCGCAATGGGTACTGCAGAAACAGCCAACAAGAGAACGATCTATAGATACATTCATAAAGATGGTTTACAAAGTTGCCAATTAGTAATGGGCCTAACTATTTTAGAAACAGGGAGCGTATGGAATACAATTCCTGCACATACACACGACAGGCGGATGGAGGTTTATTTTTATTTTGATGTTCCTGAAAACCAGGTTGTATTTCACTATATGGGTGAGCCGCAAGAAACAAGGCATATGGTTGTGAAAAATTATAATGCAACAGTATCTCCGCCATGGAGCATACATGCAGGTAGTGGCACAAGTAATTATGGATTTATCTGGGGAATGGCAGGGGAGAATTTGGAATATACTGATATGGATGTTGTTCAGTTAAACGATTTAAGATAATAAATATGAGCAATTTTTCATTAGAGGATAAAGTAATAATCGTAACAGGTGGAACCGGCATTTTGGGTAATGCATTTGTTAATGCAATTGTAGAGGCAGGTGGCGCTGTTGGTATCTTAGGAAGAAAAAAAGATATTGCCGAACAAAGAGCAGATGCAATAAATAAAAATGGCGGGAAGGCACTTGCATTGGTGGCTGATGTAATGGATGAAGATCAATTGCAACGGGCAAAGGAAAAAGCAGTAGAACATTTTGGTAAGATTGATGGATTGGTAAATGCAGCAGGTGGTATACTGCCTGAAGGGGTATTGCAGCCTGATGAAAACATTTTTAAAATGAACATAGGGGGAATGAAAAAGGTTGCCGATCTGAATTCCTGGGGAACAATTATACCTACGCAGGTTTTTGGCGATGCTATTGCACAAACAGGTAAGGGAAGTATCGTAAATATTTCTTCCATGAATTCTAAAAGGGCAATTACAAAAGTATTGGGATACAATATGGGAAAGGCAGCCGTAGATTGCTATACACAATGGTTTGCAGTAGAGCTCGCCAACCGTTATGGAGATAAAATAAGGATGAATGCATTGGCCCCGGGTTTCTTTTTAACAGAGCAAAACCGGAATCTTCTTACAAAGCCCGGAGGTGGTTATACCGAAAGAGGAGCGCTGGTAATTAAGCAAACACCATTCAAACGCTTTGGTCATCCTGATGAATTGAAAGGTGCTCTGGTGTGGCTGTTGAGTGATGCATCACAGTTTGTAACAGGCGCAATGATATGTGTTGATGGAGGCTTTTCAATTTTTGGAGGCGTTTAATTTACTATTCTATTATATGAAATATATATTTTTATCAATCATCTTTTTATTTGCAGCATCATTATTTTTAAATGCATTTGCTCAGGATTTAAACGAATGGACAAAACATAAAACAAAAAAATGGTTCAGAAAAAAAGAATGGCTCGGAGGTTTGGAATTAAAGCCTCATAAATCAATAGATGTAAAAGAATTTTCACGCCAATACCATGCGAATAAAGCATACTGGGATAAAGCATTTGCTTTCTTAAAAAATAATGACCTTAATAAAATTGCCAAAGGCAAATATCCAATTGATGGCGAAAATGTTTTTGCTTCAATAACAGAAGATCCTACAAAAGATTTTGATAAAACCAATTGGGAATCTCACCGGAAATATATTGATGTCCAATACGTGATCAATGGTGAAGAACAGATAGGAGTATATCCTGTTTCAAAAGCTATTGTTACGAAAGAATATGATGAGAAAAAAGATGTGGCAAATTATTCAGCAGATGGAAAATTATATTTAGCTAAGCCGGGCATATTTTTTATTTTCTTTCCTTCGGATGCACACAGGCCCAACATAACTCCCGGCGGTAATAAGATAGATAAAAAGATCGTTATAAAAGTGAGATATGCAGAGTAATAAAAAGCCTCGCCAAACGTGGCGAAGTTAACTAAAGAAGTGTAAAATAAATATTCATAAAAATATTTTGTAATGAATCCTGAATCCCTTTCACTTATTTGGTTACTGGTAATTTTTATTGTTGCTGCGATTGCCATCTGGATAGCAGGGATTAAATTATCAGACACTACTGATATACTTGTTACCCGTTTTAAAATTGGTGAAGCTATGGGAGGATTGATAATACTTGCCATTGTAACCAACCTGCCTGAAATAGCAATAGTAGCCGGCGCTTCGCTTCAGCATAAAATGGGAATAGCAATCGGAAATATTTTAGGCGGTATAGCAATACAAACTGTTGTGTTGGTTGTACTGGATAGATTTGGAGTAGGAAAGTCGCACAGCCTAACCTATAAAGCAGCCTCCCTTGTACTTGTATTAGAAGGAACACTTGTAGTTGCCGTTCTGGCATTGGTTATTACAGGGCATGAGCTGCCTGCAAAAATTATTTTCTGGAGAATTACACCTCCAGGTTTGCTGATATTTATTTTCTGGGTAATAGGAATTGTACTCATAGCAAGAGCAAGAACAAAGTTACCCTGGATAGCGAATTTTACTGTACCGGGAATGCAAAAAGAACCGCATGGGCATTCCCGCATAAAAAAAGATGAACAGGCAAAATTAAAACACAAAGCAACTTCAAAGATCATTATCATATTTGTTATCAGCTCCCTTGTAACGCTTGTTGCAGGGGTGGCATTGGAAAGATCCGGCGATGCTATTGCAACACATATTGGGATGGGCGGCGTTCTTTTTGGTGCAACAATCCTTGCTGCAGCAACTGCTTTACCTGAAATATCTACAGGGCTTGCATCCATAAAACTGAAAGATTATCAAATGGCAGTTAGTGATATTTTTGGAGGCAATGCTTTTCTGCCGGTGTTATTTTTATTTGCAACATTACTTTCAGGAAATGCTGTATTACCGGAAGCACAAAAAACAGATATTTATTTAACAGGTTTGGCAATGCTGCTAACCATCGTATATATCTGGGGGCTTTTATTTCGACCCAAAAAACAATTTGCTTCCATTGGTATTGATTCATTAATTGTATTGATCCTTTATATTTTTGGAATAGCAGGCTTATTTATTATTTCGTGATAATTTAAATATATATTCTAATTCAGAAAATGGATTGATAAATATATTACCAACTCTACAACCTCACATCCTAAAAATTAAATTATTGAGGATAGTTGTGAAATAGATTATAAATGTAGTTGGTATTTTACGGTTAAGTTTGCTGTACAAAATTAAAATAATGAAATACTTTAAAATTACATCTGCAACAATCTTATTAGCAATGCTAATATTCTCCTCGTGCGAAACAAAAAAAGAAAAAAAGCATAAGAAGAAAGATAAAGAGGAACAAACAACTTCTACCGATCAAACTCAAAATGTGCAGGATAATAATACTGCCATTGACTGTGATACAAGTTTCTGGAAATATGTTTACAATCGTGATCGCCTGGAAGTAATTGATAAATGCAAAACTGTTACAGGTGTGATAGAAGAAAGTAGCGCCGATGAAGATGGTGACCAGCACATGCTGTTGAAATTAGATAACGGGCAGGAAGATTTGCTAACCAAAAAGAACATCAAAAAGAAGCAGGGCGATTTAGTTATTGAAGCAGTGTGTGCAAATAAAACAACGCTACCAAAAGTTGGCAACACCTGCAATGGCTATATCAATAAAATACAAATTCCAAAAATTGGTGACCATGTAAAAGTTACAGGC
>JAYVEA010000344.1:0-8206 GCA_043749085.1 Chitinophagales bacterium | reverse complement strand
ATGAAATTCAACAAAGTCCAAACTCCGGTAAAATGGAACTACCCTGTTATCAATCTTCCAAAAAATAAAAATGAGCTTGCTTTTTATTCCATACTTCAACTTGCCTCGCTTATAAAAAATAAAAAAATTACTTCGGTAAAGCTTACACAATTTTTTATTGACCGCTTAAAAAAATATGGCGACTCACTTCAATGCATAATTTCTCTTACTGAAGATATTGCGATGCAACAGGCAACACAAGCCGATAAAGAAATTGCCGCAGGAAAATATCGTGGACCCTTGCATGGAATTCCTTACGGATTAAAAGATCTGTTTGCAGTAAAGGGAACAAAGACAACATGGGGCGCTGCACCATACAAAGATCAAACTATTGATGAAGACGCTTATGTGTATACAAAATTAAAAGATGCAGGAGCAGTACTTATTGCAAAATTTACTTTAGGCGCATTAGCAATGGGTGATTACTGGTATGGAGGAAGAACAAAAAATCCATGGAATACAAAATTCGGATCAAGTGGTTCCTCTGCCGGTTCAACTGCAGCAACAGTTGCAGGGCTTGTGCCATTCGCAATAGGAACTGAAACGCTTGGCTCAATTATATCCCCCTCTAATAACTGCGGTGCAACAGGGTTGCGACCTACCTTTGGCTCCATCAGCAGAAGTGGTGCAATGACATTAAGCTGGAGTATGGATAAAGCAGGTCCGCTTTGCCGCTCTGCAGAAGATGCTGCGCTTGTATTTAATTATTTACATGGAACAGATGATAAAGATGCTTCGGCAGTTAATATGCCTTTTAATTATAGTGGCAAAACTGACCTTTCTAAATTAAAAATTGCTTATGCAAAAAACTATTTTAAAAAAGATACACTTGGAAATGAACAGGATGTTCTTGATGCTTTTAGAAAAGCGGGTGCACAATTAATTCCTGTAGATTTTCCGGATTCAGGGATTTATAATTTTAATATGACCGGCATCATACTTAATTCAGAAGCCGCGGCAGCCTTTGATGAGTTTACGAGAACTGATATTGATGATATGATGACAAGACAGGGCAGAGGAGATTGGCCCAACTCATTCAGGTCATCAAGATTTATTTCTGCTGTGGATTATGTGAACGCTAACAGGCATCGATATTTGCTGATGCAAAAGATGAAAGAGTTTATGAGTAAATATGACGTAGTTATTTGTCCAACTTATGGCGGACATCAATTACAAATTACAAATCTTACAGGTCATCCTGCTTTGTGTATGCCCACAGGATTTAATAAAAATCAACTGCCTACCAGTATTACTTTACTAGGGAACTTATATGATGAAGCCACATTGCTTGCGGTTGCAAAGGCGTACCAGGATGCAACACAATGGAATAAAATGCATCCGGAAAAATTTAAACAATAACTAAACTTTAAAAGCATCCATGAAAAAGCAATTGTTATTCACACTATTTTTTATTTTATTTTTTGCAGTAAATCTTTTTTCGCAGACAAAGATCAGCGGGTTTAGCCCATCATCTGCGGAAGTGCAAAAACAATTAGAAGCAAAGTTTGATGCCAACTTAAGGGAAAATATTGCAATAATATAAATTAACAGGCTTGCGAAATTATTTGATGATGACTGCAACGGTTAACAGGTAATTTGTGGGTTATGTTTTCCTTTTTTCTGTATTAAGCAATAAAAGATTATGAGTCATAACCGTAAACTACATACACGTAAACATGTGGCACTTGTAGCACATGATAACAAAAAGAAAGATCTTATTGAATGGGCTATTTATAATAAAACAGTTTTGGCAAGGCACGAATTGATTGCAACAGGCACTACCGGAAAATTATTGGAAGAACATCTTGACAGACCTATAAAAAAATTATTCAGCGGGCCTCTTGGCGGCGACCAGCAAATAGGTGCAATGATAGCAGAAGAAAAACTTGATCTGCTTGTCTTCTTTTGGGACCCTATGGAAGCACAGCCGCATGACAGTGACGTGAAAGCCTTACTGCGTGTAGCTGTAGCATGGAATATTTTAATTGCCTGTAACCGCACAACTGCAGATTTTATTCTCACTTCGGCTTTAATGAATCACGAATACTTATTGGAGGTACCGGATTATTCCGGTTACTTAACAAGAAAATTGTCTCCATAATTATTGCAGCTTACTTACTGTAAATGTTGATTTGATTAAATTTGCAATCCAATTATGCCATTCCAGATTCAATCATCATATCAGCCGGCAGGTGATCAGCCCGAAGCAATACAAGGGCTTACACAAGGATTATTGGAGGGAGAAAAACATCAAACTCTTTTGGGCGTTACAGGTAGTGGCAAAACTTTCACCATTGCAAATGTTATTCAAAATGTTCAGAAACCTACGCTGGTACTTACTCACAATAAAACATTAGTAGCACAATTGTATGGTGAGTTCAAACAATTTTTTCCTGATAATGCCGTGGGTTATTTTGTTTCTTACTATGATTACTATCAACCAGAGGCGTACATGCCGGTGAGTGATACATACATTGAAAAAGATCTAAGCATAAATGAGGAACTTGATAAACTCCGCCTGCAGGCCACTTCACAATTACTTACAGGAAGGAGAGATATTATTGTTGTGGCAAGTGTGAGTTGTATTTATGGTATCGGTAATCCCAAAGATTTTGCTGAAGGTGTGGTAAGAATCCAATCAGGGCAAACGATAAGCCGCCAGGGATTTTTGCATTCACTTGTAAATGGATTGTATTCAAGAACGCAGGGAGATTTTGCAAGAGGAACATTCCGGGTGAAAGGAGATACAGTTGATATCAATCTTCCTTATGCTGATGCAGGTTATCGTGTTACATTTTTTGGTGATGAAGTGGAAAGCATCGAATCACTGGAATTAAGTACAGGAAAAAGAATTTCTAAACTTGATAATGCTGCTATCTTTCCTGCTAATTTATACATTGCTCCAAAAGATAAGTTGCAGGATATTCTTGCAGAGATACAGGATGAGTGTGGCAGACAAACTGATTATTTTAAAAGCACAGGTAAATATATCGAGGCACAAAGAATAAGCGAAAGGGTGAATTATGATGTAGAAATGATACGTGAGCTGGGATACTGTAATGGTGTAGAAAATTATTCAAGATTTTTTGACAGAAGAGAGCCGGGCACAAGGCCATTTTGTTTGCTTGATTATTTTCCAAAAGATTTTTTATGTGTGGTTGATGAAAGTCATCAAACCATTCCGCAGGTAAGCGGCATGTATGGAGGCGATCGCTCAAGAAAATTAATTTTAGTTGACTATGGTTTTCGATTACCCTCCGCACTGGATAACCGACCACTTAATTTTAATGAGTTTGAAAGCATGCTTAATCAAACTATTTATGTAAGCGCAACGCCGGGAGATTATGAACTGGAAAAATGCGGGGGTGTAGTGGTGGAGCAGGTTGTACGTCCAACAGGATTATTAGATCCTCCGATTGAGATTCGTCCATCAATAAATCAAATTGATGATCTGCTGGATGAGATTGATAAAAGAGTAACGAAAGGTGATCGTGTTTTGGTAACGACGCTTACCAAGCGAATGGCGGAAGAGATGGATAAATATCTTCATCGCATCAACATCAAATCAAAATATATTCATAGTGAAGTTGATACATTGGATAGAGTTGAAATATTGAGACAATTACGTCTTGGTGAAATTGATGTATTGGTTGGTGTAAATCTTTTAAGAGAGGGTCTTGATCTTCCCGAAGTTTCTCTTGTTGCCATTTTAGATGCAGATAAAGAAGGCTTTCTCCGCAATGAAAGGTCGCTTACACAAACCGCAGGAAGGGCCGCAAGAAACATTGATGGGCTGGTGATTTTTTATGCAGATAAGATGACAGAAAGCATGCAAAAAACCATTGATGAAACAAGCAGAAGAAGAGATAAACAAATTTTATACAACATTAAACACAATATCACACCTACAACAATAAAAAAATCAATTGCCCAGATAATGGGCCAGACGTCAGTGCTGGATATAAAAGGCTATGATGAAAGATCGCCTTATGCAGTGGATGAACTGGTAACTGTTGCCGCTGAAGACCAGGAGCAATACAAAACCATACCTCAGATGGAGAAAGCTATTTCTCAAACAAAAAGGCAAATGGAAAAAGCCGCCCGTGATCTTGACTTTATGGAAGCTGCAAGATTGCGTGATGAAATGTTTAAAATGCAAAAAGAACTGGAAGGAATGAAAAGGTGAAATCAAGCAAGATGAGGAGAAGGAAGTATTTTTTAATTAGTTATCGAAAACTTGATTGTTAGGAAGTGAATTATATTATTTGGGCTTGAACCGTTGGATCCTGATGTTAGTTTAATTTCTACTTCATCTGTTCCGGTATAATTCAAAGCAGGTTTATAATTATAAACAATAGTGAAATTTCCATTAATAGATTGAGGTTTGATTTCACTAATTTGATAATGTGTTGCCTGATGATTTATACTCTGACCGCACTCATCGCAAAAGCCAAGAGTATAAATATAATCTTGGTTCATTTTTATTGAGATTTCCTTGGTTTCTGAAGATACTTTTTCGGTGACCTTTTTACAAGAAAGGTGAAAGAAAAGGAATGCTAATAACTAAAAAGTAAGTACCGGTCGCAAATTAGGTCTGTTATTCAATGTAAATATAATATTTTAATTTTCATGATGCACCCCTAGATGGAATGAAGAAGTGATTATTCATTTGACACAACATTTTCCTTGGCCACTCTTCTTTCCCTTAAAGTATAAAATGCAATCAAAGCACTGCCAAGCATAAGTATTGCACCTAATAAAAAAGGTGCGCCGGGAAAATGTATCCGTGCATTTGGCTTGGTGAAAAAAGAGAATAAAAATGTCATCACTACAGGACCGATAATTGTTGTAACGCTTATCAGGCTTGTTAAGGCGCCCTGTAATTCTCCCTGTTCATTGCGGGGAACATTGCCCGAAATAATACTTTGCAAAGCAGGGCCCGCTATGCCTCCAAGGCAATACGGAATTAAAAAAACAAACATCATCCATGTCTGGCTGGAAAAAGCAAATAAAAGTAAACCCAATGAATACAATCCCAAACCTATGTACACACTTTTTTCATTTCCTAATCTTGGATTTATAAATCTTATTAATCCTCCCTGTACAATAGCAACCAATAAACCTACCATCCCCAATGAATAACCGATCAGGGATTCACTCCAGTTAAACTTTTCCATATTAAAATATACCCAGGTACTTTGCACTGCATGTGAGGCAATATAAACGAGTAACAGCGATCCTAACAATCCTCCTATGGATGGATATTTTCTCAATTGTTTTAATGAACCGACAGGGTTGGCACGCTTCCATTGAAATTTTCTTCTGTGTTCTTTTGTGAGTGATTCAGGTAAAACAAAATATCCATACAGTGCATTAAGCAATGCAACACATGCCGAAACAATAAAAGGTATCCGGGTTCCATATTGTCCTAATATGCCACCCATTACAGGACCAATAATAAAACCAATACCAAATGCTGCACCTATCATTCCAAAATTTTGTGCCCTGTTTTTTTCAGTACTGATATCAGCCATATATGCGGATGCTGTAGTAATACTAGACCCTGCAGCACCTGAGAATATTCTTCCCAAAAACAACCAGCCAATGGTTGGTGCAAATGCCATGAAGATATAATCAATTCCAAAACCCAGTAAAGAAAAAAGGAGCACACGCCTTCTTCCATACTGGTCACTTAAATTACCCAGTATAGGAGCAAATACAAATTGCATTATAGCATAAGCAAAAGAAAGAAGACCACCCCATTGTGAAACAGTACTCATGTTACTATGCGTTAAGTGGGTAATCAGTTTAGGAAAAACAGGTATGATAATTCCAAAACCTATAACATCAAGTAGCACTGTGATAAAAATAAAGCCTGTTGCAGCTTTGCGGTTTTTTAGCATGATCGTTAATTAGAAATGCCTGCAAACTTAAGGTGAAAATAGAAAGGAATTTAAAAAAGCTGTTCTTTTGCGAAGCAGTTTTTATTACAAGTAAATTTAATCGCATGATCACTTATGAAGATTTTGAAAAAGTAGATATCCGTTTAGGGGAAATTATTGAAGTAAAAGATTTTCCTGAAGCAAAGAAACCTGCTTATAAATTAATTATTGATCTTGGGGAAGAAATAGGCCTTAAAAAATCCAGCGTGCAACTTCCCGGAACATATATTAAAGAAGAACTTGAAGGCATGCTTGTTGCCTGTGTAGTTAATTTTCCTCCCCGGCAGATCGGGCCTTTTATTTCTGAAGTGCTTACTTTAGGTTTTAAAAATACTGATGGTGCAGGCTATGTATTAGTAACTCCATCCAAGCATTCAGTTACATTAGGAGATAGACTACTTTGACAAATTATATGGCGCACAATAAATGAATTGTAAAAAACAGAACACAAAATCACAAACATAATTATCCTTTCTTATTTTTTATGTAGCCCCCTTGTTTAAAAGTATATCCCAGGCTTAAAATTAATTCTGCTGTATTAAACGCATGCTTTGCCGTGCCTTTGTATACCTTAAGATTTGAGTAAAGTGCATAATCCAATTTACCGGCAACCTCTAAATAAAGATGCCTGAAAAAGGTGGCACGCATTGCGCCCTCTACTCCCGTGTTCCATCCGCCAAATTGAAAGCCTGGGTCATTCCTTTGTTCAAAGAAGCTATTTTCTACATGAGGAATTACAGGACCAATTCCTGCCTTTCCTAAAAAATCAATTTTTATATTTTTACACCTATACCATTGCCACCGCCTGGTTATATTGAACAAAAGAAAATTAGCACCATTATTTAGAAAATAAAAAAAACCTTGATTTTCTGAAAATATAAGGCTGCTGTCTACATTCCGGTTTCTTATATATCCTTTAATTTTTGCATATTGCCCATCTGTAATTATAAATTTTGTATGATCAAAATTTATTTCAATTCCAAGATTTTTTTTATCATTAAAAAAATACCCTAGCCTATAATTATATTGTGGAATAGTGAGATCCTTTGAAAAAAAATCCTTCTCATCCCATCCCGGATGATCATGGCCGCTTACATTTTTAAATTGATAATTATTTCCTAGTTCATTCTGTTTAATCTTTACATTGCTTTTAGTATACCAATCCTTATTATAGCCCCACGAAAAATAAAATTCACCCTTTCGTTGAATACGCTGATCCTGAGCTATACAATTGTATGTTGCCAGTAAGATACTTACACTTAAAATCCATTTGACTGAGAAGTTATTCATTAGGTGATAATAACAATTTTATTTTTTATTCTAATATAGGCCTTAACCATCTTTCCATTTCTTCCAAAGGCATATTTTTTCTTATAGCATAATCTTCCAGTTGGTCTCTTCCTATTTTGCCTACACCAAAATATTTACTTTCAGGATTTGCAAAATACCAACCACATACAGAGGATGCAGGATACATGGCAAGAGATTCGGTGAGAGTGATGCCTGCATTCTCTGTTGCGTTCAGGAGTTCAAATAATTTATATTTTTCTGTATGATCAGGGCAGGCAGGATAACCCGGCGCAGGGCGAATTCCTAAATATTTTTCTTCAATTAATTCTTCTGTTGTCAGATGTTCTTCCGTTGCATAACCCCAAAATTCTTTTCTTGTTCTTTCATGAAGCACTTCTGCAAAAGCCTCAGCCAGTCTGTCTGCCAGCGCCTGGAGAATTATTTTATTGTAATCATCGTGCTCAGCATTAAACCGTTTTATATGTTTTTCAATACCATGAATAGAAACTGCAAAAGCGCCAATAAAGTCAGCCCCGCTTGGCTTTATAAAATCAGCTAATGATAAATTAGGTTGATCTTTTGCCTTTTGGATTTGTTGACGAAGAAATTCAAGTTTTATACTTTCGCTTTTATCTTTTACTTCAACAGTATCAGGTGCTGTTTTATTAGCCTCCCAAAAACCTACAACTCCTTTTGCTGTTAGCCATTTTTCATTTATGATTTTTTTAAGCAATGCTTTTGCATCATTGTAAAGTTTTGTTGCTTCTGCACCGATTATTTTATCTTTTAAAATCTGTGGGAACTTTCCATGCATTTCCCAGGCTATAAAAAATGGTTGCCAGTCAATATATTTTTCAATTTCATTCAGATCATAATCTGCAAAGGTTTTTGTACCTGTAAACGTTGGCGTAACCGGAGCAAAACTTTCCCAATCT
>JAYVEA010000343.1:0-8234 GCA_043749085.1 Chitinophagales bacterium | reverse complement strand
ACTTATCGGAGCATTTTTTATAATGTATATCTGTGGATTTACCATCAATGTATTAACGCTGCTGGCCATTGTTTTAGCAACAGGGCTAGTGGTGGATGATGGTATTGTAGTTACAGAAAATATTTACAAAAGAATGGAAGCCGGAATGGGAAAGTGGCAGGCAGCAAAAGAGGGTTCAAAAGAAATTTACTTTGCAGTTATAGCCACCTCTATCACACTTGCTTTTGTATTTCTTCCAATAGTATTTCTTGAAGGTTTTGTAGGAAGGCTCTTCCGCGAATTTGGAATTGTAGTAGCAGGCGCCGTTTTAATATCTGCTTTTGTATCATTAACATTAACACCGGTATTAAACGTAAAGCTTACAAGAAAAGATGTTCATAAACATTCATGGTTCTATAACAAAACAGAACCTTTTTTCCGTGGAATGGAAAATGGATATAAAAATTTATTGACAAGATTTATGAAAGTGCGCTGGATGGCATTTGTAATTATTGCAGCCTGCGGATTGATAATATATTTTACTGGAAAAGATATACCTTCTGAGCTGGCGCCTATGGAAGACCGCAGCCAATTTCGTTTGCAGCTAACAGCACCGGAAGGTACTGCATACGATTATATGGATAAATATGTTGACAGGGTAAGTAATTTTATGCTGGATTCAGTTCCCGAAAAACAAACTGTATTATCAATAACAGCCCCCGGTTTTATTAACGGAGCAACCAATTCCGGAGTTGTTCGTGTTTCGCTTGTAGATCCAAAAGAGAGAAGGCGCTCTCAAAAACAGATAGTGGAAATGGTGAATCGCAATCTTTCAAAATATAATGAAGGAAGAGCTTTCGCAATTGAAGAACAAACCATTTCCGTAAACCGTCGAGGCGGGCAGCCGGTACAATTTGTAATTCAAAATAATGACTTCAATAAATTAACTGCAATACTTCCTAAGTTTTTAGAGGAAGTAAATAAAAATCCAATTTTCCAGGGTGTTGATGCTGATCTTAAATTCAATAAGCCTGAATTGCGCATTAATGTAGACAGATTAAAAGCAAGTGAACTTGGTGTTAGTGTTGATGATGTTTCACAAACCTTACAACTCGCTCTTAGCAACCGCAGGCTTGGCTATTTTACAAAAGAGGGTAAACAATACCAGGTTATGGGACAGGTTGATCGTAGCAGCCGTGATGATCCAAATGATCTGAAAGGCCTGTATGTTCGCAGTTCTACAGGTCATATGATCAGTCTTGATAACCTTGTAACCTTTGAAGAGGCAACAAGTCCGGCTACCATTTATCATTTTAACCGTTATAAATCCGCAACCATTTCTTCAGGCTTAGCTCCCGGAAAAACAATTGGAGAGGGGATTGCAGCGATGGAAGGAATAGCAAAAAAAGTATTAGATCCAACTTTTGCTACTGCGCTTTCAGGAAGCAGCCGTGATTATAAAGAAAGCTCAAGCAATACCTCGTTCGCTTTATTTCTTGCACTGGGTCTTATTTTTTTAGTGCTTGCTGCCCAATTTGAAAGTTTTATTGATCCTTTTATTATAATGATTACCGTGCCGCTTGCAATGGCCGGGGCTTTATTATCCCTTTGGATATTTGGGCATACGCTTAATATATTTTCTGAGATAGGAATGATAATGCTGATAGGCCTTGTAACAAAGAATGGAATTTTGATTGTAGAATTTGCAAACCAGAACCGTTTGAAAGGAATGGGTAAAATGGAAGCAGCGATCTATGCAGCCAGCCAGCGTTTACGCCCCATACTTATGACGAGTTTGGCTATGAGTTTAGGAGCATTACCTATTGCATTATCACTTGGTGCAGCTGCCACCAGCCGTGTGCCATTGGGCATTGTAATTGTTAGCGGTATTATGTTTTCGCTCGTACTCACATTGTTTGTAATACCTGCTATGTATTCTTATATGTCATCCAATAAAAAACGCAGCGAATTAGATGAACTCCAGGTAACACCGGAACATGTTTTAAATTAACAGCCCCCTCTATCTCCCCCAACGGGGGAGGAAATGGAGAAGATTGTAGCGAAGATTGAAATTAAAAGATAATAAGAATAAGTTTTGATGAAGGAAGTACATAAGATGAAGTGGCAGATAAGATGTTGAGAAATGATTCAAAAGTACCGTTCCCTATCTATTGGAAAGGGAGACGGAGGGTGAGGCTGGGTCTCCTCTATCTCCCCGCCAGCTGGGGGAATGGAGAAGAAAAAACAGGTTTTTTACGCCTGATAAAATAATTAATTATAAAATGAAAATGCTGAGATACATCTTTTTTCATAACGCCAGAGTCAGTCTCACTTCTCACTTCTCACGTTTCACGTTTATATGTTGTATAATATGTAGCGGAATTAATGTTCATGCACAGGAATTATTAACACCTGAAGAGGCTATTGCCACTGCATTACAAAACAATTATGAAATAAGGTTATCAAGAAACGATTCTATTATTTCTGCAATAGATTACTCCTACGTTAACGCTGCATTTCTGCCAAGATTAAATGCAAATGGCGGTTTGATATTTAATAATAATAATCAAAAACAAAAACTTGCTGATGGAAGTGACCGTAAAGCAAACGGTGTAAAATCAACAAATGTTAATGCACAAATTGCTTTAAACTGGGTTTTATTTGATGGCTTTAAAATGTTTGCCACACGTGATAAGCTTAAAGAATATTTGCTTCTCGGAGATCTTATAATTAAAAACCAAATTATAGATATAGTTGCTGATGTTTTAAAAACTTATTACAATATAGTACGACAAAAGCAACAATTAAAAGCTGTGGAAGAACAAATGCAATTGAATCGTGACCGTCTGAGATTGGCAGAAATAAAATTAGAAGTAGGATTAGGAATAAAGCCAGATGTATTGCAGGCAAAATTAGATTTGAACGCACAAGTCTCAACACAATTAAAACAGCTAACATTAATCACACAATTAAAGGGTGATCTTAACAGGCTTATGGCTGTAGACAAAGGGATAAATTATGAAGTACTTGATTCAATCCCCATTGATACCACACTTACACTGACTGAAATAAAAACAAACATTGCTGATTCAAACCCTGCCTTATTGCTCACAAGAAAAAATATTGATATTGCAAACATCACATTAAGAGAAAGACGTGCAGAAAAATTACCAGCAGTATCTTTTAATTCGGCTTATAATTTCAGTAAGACAAATAATAATACTGTAATAAATCCTTTCAGTCCTTTATATAATCTTAATAAAGGATTTAATTATGGACTTACTGCTAACATTCCAATTTTCAATAATTATATCTCAAGAAGAAATATAAAGCTTGCACAGGCTGACATTGATTATAGAAGACTGACATTAGAAAATCAAACATCCCTATTGGTTACAAATGTTGAAAACACTTTCAGAACTTATGAACTGCAAAAGAAACAACTTGCTCTTGAAGATTCCAATATTGTTCTTGCTAAAGAAAATGTTTTTATTGCCTATGAAAGGTATAAGCAAGGTGTTACAACATTTTTAGAATTAAGAGAAGCCCAAAAAAGTTTAGAAGATGCATACAACAGGCTGATAGCCGCACGATATGATACAAAGGTTGCCGAAACAGAATTGCTACGATTAAGAGGCGATCTTGTAAGAAAATTATAGTTTGTAGTTTAGTTTGTGGTTTGTAGTTATCTTAGAGTTATGGCTACTGTAGGAATTATTATGGGCAGTGACAGCGACCTGAAAATTATGGAAGCTGCTGCAAAAATTTTAGAAAAGTTTAATGTGAAGTTTGAGCTTACGATTGTATCAGCTCATCGCACGCCATTACGTATGGTTGATTATGCAACCACAGCAAAACAAAGAGGACTAAAAGTTATTATTGCCGGCGCAGGTGGAGCCGCACATTTGCCGGGAATGATCGCATCACTAACAACTTTACCTGTTATTGGTGTTCCTATAAAATCTTCAAACTCAATTGATGGTTGGGATTCTGTTTTATCAATATTGCAAATGCCTAATGGTGTTCCTGTAGCTACGGTTGCGCTTGATGCAGCAAAGAATGCAGGAATATTATCGATTGAAATATTAGCAACATCTGATGAATTACTTTCAGAGAAATTACTTGTCTTTAAAAAAGATATGCAGGAAGATGTGATTGAAAAAGTAAAAAAATTAAAAGATGATTGGCTGAATGGTTTTGATCAATAGCTTATTCCTCTTCTTTAATAATACCAAACTCCTGTTCAAAATTTAAAGAATTATCATAAATAATTTTGATAAACTCTTTGCCCCACTTTGCATAGAAGGGCATAAAATTTTCAACCCTCTCCTGTAGAGAATTATTGGGAAATAAATTTTCTCTTATTTTTCTTATTTGATTTTGTTGTGATTCGAATCTTTTCTTTTCGGCTTTAAGAAGTTTTCTTTCTAAATTATCCAAATTCTTTAAAAGCTTTGCCTGTAAAGCATCTACGTGTTTTATCAAAGTTGCATCAACTTCTTTTACAGCATTTTTTATTAGTTTATATAGTTCCCTTATTTCCTGTTTCTCGTTTTCTAAACTTAATTTATGTGAACTGTTTTTTCTAACAATATCTTTTATCAATTCCCCTTCAGGTTTAAAAATATCCTGGTATGTAAGCGAGAGCTTTTGAATAAGAGAATTTATTTTTCCGCTTACCAATAAGAAAGAATTTCTAAGAATTAAAACAGGATAAGGAACATTATAGTGGCGGAACATATCTTTTAATTCAAGCCAGTAAGCAAGCTCACCACCTCCGCCTATAAAAACAAGATTAGGTAAAATAGTTTCCTGGTATAATGCCCTTAAAATTACGTTGGGACTGAATCTTTCAGGGTGTGATTGTAATTCGCTCTTCAATTCCTCTGTAGTAAACTGTATGCCGGTATCATGAACTTTATAAACGCCTTTTTGTTCAACAATCCTGTTCCTGATATTATCTTTTAAATAGAAAAGATTTATTTCTCTTGGATAAGCCTGTACTTTATAATACGTTGCTAATTTAGCTGAAGTTTTATTAACGATCCCTGATGGAATGTTTGAGAAAATATCATCTTCAAAAACCGGAAGCATTACTTTTTTTAAAGCAGCGTTATCAGGTAACAAAACAATTAATCCATGATCGGCAAATAATTTATTTACCAGACAAAAACATGCATCCTGGATTGTTCTTCCTTTTGTATAAAATTCCTGCACCAATTCAATCACTTCCTTGCCAAATGGCTCTACAGTAAGCTGGCCTTTTATTTTTTTCAATATCTTCAATAACTCATCATCTACCTGCATTCTGCCGACAGCACCTGTTTGTTTTGTATTCCATTTATACTTTTCTCCATTAATAAAAACCTCGCCTAACTCTTCCAGATCTGCATCTTCGCTGCCAACATAAAATAGTGGAACAAATTTATTTCCAGGCAATTCCCTGTTAAGCGTATCAGCTAATTTTATTGTATGAATTATCTTATAAATAAAATACAAATGCCCTGTAAAAATATTGGGCTGGTGTGCAGTGCAAATAGTAAAAGTATTCTCACTTTTTAATGCGTCAATATTATGTTTTACTTTATCAGAAACATCAACCGAAAGATATTGCTGCTCTAATTGATCAACTAAAAGATCTCTATTTGTATTAAATACTTTTCTGGCTAAAATTGCATCTTGTATTCCCTGCAGATTAAGCGGATGCTGATAAAAATTTTGAAGTGAATTATTTTGAGAAAGATAATCAGTGACTATTTTGGAGAAGCTATTTGTTTGATGATAAGAAATAAATTCTGCCTTCGTCTGAACCATGATTTGGGTAGATTTATTGATTAAATGGATTTAAATATATTTATTGCTAGTGTATTTTATCTTTTTCTTTTTATTATTCTATTTAATGCCCTCAAGCTATGAATCAGGCTACTACTTCACCTTCCAGATCATAATCATAAGCATTTGTGATCTTTATATTTACAAAATCACCTGGAAATAATTTTTTATCGCTTTTTATTATAACTTCATTATCTACTTCTACACTGTCAAATTCTGTACGTCCCAGATATTTGCCTGCTTCTTTTTTATCAATAAGAACTTTAAAAGTTTTACCAACCTTTTGCAAATTCTTTTGATAAGAAATTTCCTGCTGCACTTCCATTATCGCTTCGGCTCTTCTTTGTTTTTCATCTTCCGGAATATCATCGGGTAAATTAAATGCAGATGTTCCCTCTTCATGAGAGTAAGAAAAAATACCTACCCTGTCGAATTGCATCTTAATAAGAAATGATTTTAATTCTTCTACATCATCTTCTGTTTCCCCCGGAAATCCGCTAATCAATGTTGTGCGTAAACAAATGCCCGGTATCTTATTTTTTATTTCGCCAATAGTATCTTCCATTTCTTCTCTTGTGATCTGCCGTTTCATTGCTTTAAGAATGCGGTTGCTGGCATGTTGTAGCGGCATATCAAGATAATTACAGATATTCTCCCTGCTTTTCATTGCACCAATGATCTCCATGGGGAATTTAGAAGGATATGCATAATGCAATCGTATCCACTCAAGCCCTTTTATATCTGCTAAAGCATGTAATAATTTTGGCAGTTCTCTTTTTTTATAAATATCCAAACCATAATAAGTAAGTTCCTGTGCAATCAACATGATTTCTTTTACACCCCTATCCACTAATTTTTTTGCCTCATCAACCAAAGATTCAATCGTGCGACTTACATGTTGCCCTCTCATTAATGGTATTGCACAAAAAGAACAGGTCCTGTTACAACCTTCGCTTATTTTTAAATAGGCGTAATGGTTTGGCGTACTCAGTAGCCTTTCTCCAACTAATTCTGCCTTGTAATCAACATCAAATTTTTTAAGAAGGAAGGGTAATTCCATAGTCCCGAAGTACGCATCCACATCAGGTATTTCTTCTTCAAGATTACTTTTATAGCGCTCACTTAAGCACCCCGTAACATAAACTTTATCGAGCTTTCCACGGCGCTTTAATTCAACCTGCTGTAGAATAGTATTCACACTTTCTTCCTTTGCCTTATCAATAAATCCACAGGTATTTACAATAACAATGTTATGATCTCTATTTTTATTTTCGTGTACAACATTATAGTCATTCGCAGTTAATTGGCCACTAAGCACTTCGCTATCAACCTGATTCTTACTACATCCAAGTGTAATTATATTAACCTTATCCGGCTGTAAATTTTTTGTTTTCATTGTAATGCCGGCAAAGGTAAGCAGATACAGGCATCGTAATTGCTAAAATTGCTGTCTGTTATATATTGATTAAAACAAATCAGAGGTATTCTGTACCTTTTTCAGGACTTTTTGCATATTTTTAAAAATTGGCTCACGCTGAAGAAATCAGAATGAAACTGCTAACTGCCCTTATACTCTTTTTACTGGTAAAAGTTACCTGCGTTGCTCAAAACAATTCAGCATCTATCTCTGGAAAAATAATTAATGATAAAGGCATTGCCACACCATCTGCAAGTGTTGCTTTATTTGCTTTAAAAGACAGCAGCTTAACCAAAATTGTTCTTACATCTAACAATGGGGAATATGAAATGCGGGGGTTAAAACCCGGAAAATATTTTATTGCTGTTACCTCGGTTGGATATAAAAAAGGAGGCTCAAACAGTTTTGAATTAAAAGAATCTCAATCTTATTTTTTAGCGCCAATTACATTATCAACCGACCATACCAAATTAACAGATGTGAGTTTGCAGAGTAAAAAGCCAATGATTGAAGTAACAGCGGATAAAACAATTTTTAATATAGAAGGAAGTATAAACGCAACAGGCAGTAATGCTTTTGAACTGTTGCAAAAATCACCGGGAGTAACTATTGACAGGGATGATAATATTTCTCTAAAAGGAAAAAATGGCGTTCGTATTTATATTGATGGCAAAATTTCTGAAATGGCCGGGAAAGATCTTTCTGAATTTTTGCGATCAATCAACTCTGCAGACCTTGAAGCTATTGAAATGATAAGCAATCCTTCGGCAAAATATGATGCATCAGGTAATGCGGGCATTATTAATCTTCGTTTAAAAAAGAATAAAAATTTTGGCACAAACGGTAGCATCAGTGCAGGAATGGCATTTGCCAATAGCCCGAAAACGAATAGTTCTTTTACTATTAATCACAGGGATAAAACAATAAACATTTTTGGCAATTACAGTAATAACTTTGGGCAAAGAAGAGTCTTCTTTGATTTGTACCGGATTCAGAATGATACAAT
>JAYVEA010000342.1:0-8301 GCA_043749085.1 Chitinophagales bacterium | reverse complement strand
AATAACCATCTTTAAAATTATGGAGTGCAATAGTATCTGCCGGCAGTTCTGTTTTTACGTGGTACTTAATACCAATGTAATTATTAAGATTGCTGTATTTTTTCTTGATAAAATCCCTTGACCATTTTATGTCAATATTACTTCTCTTACCAAATGTGCCGGCTGCAACTTTTGATTGAATGCCGGATCCGGAAGTTGTAATCGTGAAAAGATCATCCTTAAAATGAATATCATTCACTTTCGTTTCTTCATAAACCCTTACCCCTGCTTTTTTTGCAATTGTAGCTAATTCATTATCCAATGTATACCTGCTTATGCCAAAGCCTCCCAAGGGTAATTTTTGTTCAATATATTTTCCGGTGTGAGAGGAAATAATTAAGTTTTTAATGAGAGGTAAATTCATTTTCTGCAGATCTAATCCAAGACCCGTTATAAAATTCCAGCTTTCTAAACTGATGTATTCGCCGCAAACTTTATGAAATGGATATTTTTCTTTTTCAAATAAAATAACATCGTAGCCGGCCTTTGCTAATTGAATTGATAATGAAAGTCCGGCCAGACCACCACCAACAACTGCGATGTCATATATTTTATCATTCGTCATTCTTTACAATAATTAAATGCCTGAATGCCCATTTCCATTGAATTGTAAAATTTATAATTCCGGCTTTATTAAGAATGCTTTGCCATTCCTTCTTTTTAAATCCCCGCAAAACAGAAAGTGGCCCATCATTTTTTACAAGGTAAGATCCTGAAAAAAGCTTTGTTGCAAGCTTTATAAAGTAATATGCAATTGGATGCCGGTGAAGATCATTGATAAGGAAACCAATCCCGGAATTGGTTTGCATCCACTGCATCATCTCAATAAGTTCTTCATCAGTAAAGTGATGGCAGAATAGTGAAGAGAAAATAACGTCAGGTTTATTCTTTCCAAAATGTATTTGTTTGTAATCGGAAAAAATAAATTCCATTCCCGGATTTTTATGCTTCGCAAATTCTATACAATTTTGATTAATATCTATGCCTGCAAATTTTGCTTTTATGTTTTCTTTTTTACACAGGTTGTTAATTGCATTAAGATTATCTCCGCCACCACAGCCTATTTCACAAATTGAAATTTCTTTTCTTCCCTGTAATAATTTTTTAAATCCTTTAAGTGTATTAGCATGCCCACCCAAATAGGTATTGATGAAATTCAGTTCTTCCATTGTCCTTTTAATGTCTTTAAAAGGAGTAGTGTCAAGGTCTAAGATTTCTTTTTTATATGAGCGTTTGCTAAAGTCAGTCATGTGTTAGCAGAAATGATTCCATTGTTAAGCCAGGGCCAAAAGCAGCACCAAAGATATTTGCCTTTTTATTTTCACCGGCATTTAACGCATCCATAATTTCTTTTAATACAAATAAGATAGTAGGGGATGACATATTACCATAATTTTTCAAAACCCTGTACGATTGAGAGAGACTTTCTTCATCGATCTTTAAGCTGCGTTGCAGTAATTTTAAAATTCTTTTGCCCCCGGGATGAATGCACCAATGTGTTATCTCTTCTTTGTTGCATTCTCCATTTTTTAGAGCAGTATTAGTAAACTCATTAAAATCCTCATGAAGAAGATCAGGGATGTATCCTGAAAGCGTCATTAAAAAACCACTTGAGGATAATTGCCAGCTCATGTGTTTTTTACCTTTGAAGGATACCTGTGAATAAAAGTTTTTTATGTGCAATCCCTCCATCGAATTATCGTCATGTGTTACTAAAATTGCCGCTGATCCATCCGCAAAAAGCAGGCTGGACGCAAGATTATCAGGAGTTGGATTATTTTGAAAATGCAGGCTGCATAATTCTGTACATACAATTATAACATTAGCATTTTTGTCATTTTTACAAATAGCATCTGCTAACTTAAGTGCATGTATAGCAGCATAGCAGCCCATAAAATTAACTGATGTGCGAAAGATGTCTACCGGGAGATCCATCTCTTCCATTACCTGGAGATCAAGTCCCGGCGCACTCATGCCCGTACAGCTAACGGTAATAAGGTGAGTTATTTCCTTTTTATCGATTTTGCCATTAATACAATCTTTAATTGATGTTACAGAGAGAGGTAAAGCTTCTTCTTCATATATTTTCATCCTGCTTTCAAGATCAGGAAATGCAATTGCACCTTCAGAAGGATAGAAGGAAGATTGATCTCCGGGCAATTCATCTGACACGGCAAAATATCTTGTATCAATACCACTTTGATGATACAGATATTTCAGCTTCCTGTCTTCTGTATCGTTCATGCAATAAACCTGCTGCATAAATTTTAAAATCCTTTCCTGGTCAAATAAAAACCGGGGAACTGCCGTGGCTATTGAAACTATTTTGCTCAAAGGAAAATTTAATAGATGAGATTAATATATACGAAAGTATATGCCAAAAGGTTGTAAAAATAATAAAGAGAAGGGTAATCAAAAGATATGATTATCAGAATACTATGTCACCCCATAGAATGAAGGGCTACTTTATTTCCTTCTGTATCTGTTATTACAGCCCAATACCCAAGATTTTCTTTTTCAGAGATTTTTGTTTTTTTCTGAAAAATTTTTCCGCCTGCATTCTCCACTCTGTCAAGAACAGGTTGAAGGTCAGGCTGGCAGTTTAAATACACCAAGCTTCCTTCCTGCGATGGTTTATGCAAATCACTTTTGCAGATCGCTCCTCCAATTTTTCCGTTTTGAAAATCATATAAAAAGAATCCCATGCGCACATTGCCCATCATATTCTCAGGCATTTGATAATCAAAGATAGTTTCGTAAAACTTTTTGCCTCTTTCGAAATCTGAAACAGGAATTTCGAACCAGTTTAAGGCATTGCCGGGTTGCATAAAAATTTATTTAGAAGCTAATTGATGAAGGATTTGAAAATTATAATCGTTTCTCCTATCAATCCCATTAATCCTATCAATCCCTGTTCAGACAAGCATCGTTACCGGATTCTCCAAAAACTTTTTAAACGTTTGCAGGAAGGCAGCGCCTACAGCGCCATCCACACTTCTATGGTCGCAGCTTAAGGTAACTTTCATAAAGTTTGAAGTTCCAAAACCATCTCCCTTTTTTACCACAGTTTCTTTAATTCTTCCTATCGCTAAAATGGCGCTGTCAGGTGGATTGATGATCGCGGTAAATTCTTCGATATCCATCATCCCCAAATTGGAAACAGTGAAAGTATTGCCGGTAAAATCCTGTGGCTGTATCTTTTTATTTCTTGCTTTATCGTAAAGTTCTTTTGCATCAGCTGCAATTTGAGAAAGAGATTTCTGATCTGCAAAACGGATTACAGGAACTATTAAACCTTCGGGTAATGCAATGGCAGAGCCGATATGAATATGATTGTTCTGACGGATAAAATCTCCCATCCAGCTGCTGTTAACTGCAGGATGCTGTCGCAGCGCCATAGCCGCCGCTTTTATCACCATATCATTAAAAGATATTTTAACCGGGCTTATTTCATTTATACTTCCTCTTGAAGCAATGGCATTGTCCATATTTATTTCCATGGTAAGGAAAAAATGCGGAGCCGTAAAATTGCTTTCGCTTAAGCGGCGTGCAATGGTTTTGCGCATTTGCGTAAGCTCAATATCCTTATAACCTTCCTGGCCCGTTTGTGCAAAAGGCTGCACGGGTCTTTGTGATTTTTCTGTGGTCTGTCGGCTGTCGGCTGTCGATGGTTTATAACTATCCACATCTTTTTTTACAATCCTTCCGCCATCACCACTACCATTTATTTGTGAGATATCAATGCCTTTATCAGCAGCTAATTTTTTTGCAAGAGGTGATGCTTTAATTCTTCCATCTTCAGTTTTTTCTTCTTTTACTTCAGGAGCGGCAGGTTGTTGCGCCTGAGGTTTTGGTGGTTCTGCTTTTTCGGGTTCTTTTGGAGCAGGCGCTTCCTGCTTTTTTTCTTCGGGCTTTTGATCTCCATCTAATAACCCTTTATAATCCTCTCCTTCTTTACCAACTATGGCAATTATTCCATTTACTTTTGCTGCCATTCCTTCTTCCACACCAATGTATAAAAGTGTTCCTTCTTCATAACCCACAACTTCCATGGTTGCCTTATCAGTTTCCACTTCTGCCAATACATCATCACCTTTCACTTTATCACCTACTTTTTTATTCCATTGAATAATTTTGCCTTCCGTCATTGTATCACTCAGCAAAGGCATCCGAATAGCTACGGCCATATTATGTTTATAAGTTTATTAGTTAAAAAGTTTATTGGTATAAAATCGAAATTAGTGCAAATTGAGTAAATAAATATAGTAACAAGCGGAATTAGTAAGTCTTCACTATTGTGATTCCCGATAGCTATCGGGATAGGAGTGGTATTAATAATCCAGTTCCAGTTTTAATTTGTCTTTTAATTCCTTTACCAAAGGATATTGCTCGATCATTTTAAGGTATTGCTGTTTGGTACTGAGATGTTCTTCGGAAGGTTTTTTTTCTCCGGTTTCTACTACCTGGACTTTGTAAGAAAGTTTGCGGTTATTAAAATGATTCTGAAGGTGCTCAATCAAGGCAGCTCTTTCATTTTCAATAAAGCTTTGATGTATTTTGCTTTCAGTGATTATTTCAATGCAATTCGGATCAGCAATTTTTAAAACAGCAGATTTAAAATTGCTAACCGCTGATGGATTGTTTTTCTTTTGAAGTTTTTCAATGTACTGTCCCCATGCTATGTATAATTCTTCCTCATTAAGTTCCTTAACATCATTTGCATTTAATTTGTGCCTGCTTGCTACTTCTTTTCTTATTTTATCTAATACACCAATTTTTGATACGCTATTGGTGACTCTTGTATTATCAGCAACGGATTTTGCAGCGATATTTTTTACATCTGTTTCAATTATAAGTTTTGCACCACCATCCTCCAAAGGAGCGTTAAAACCATTACTGCCTTCGCTTACATGCCATGCGGAATTTTCTTCTTGCGGCTTGTAGCTATCAGCTTGCCGCTTTCCTTCCTGTTTCTCTTTCAATTCAATAGGCGGAATGGTTCTGAAGGCAAGTGCCTTTACTGATTCAACCTGTTTTTTTTTAGTTATTTCATTATCATTATTAACAAGTTCAATTGCCTGTTGCAGGTAGCAAAGCTTTATAAATGTCAGCTCTACATGTAATCGTTTATTTCGTGCCTGTTTGTAATTTATTTCGGCTTCGCTTAAAATATTTAAGGCACTTATCAGCCATGCAGGATTTATTTTTTTCGCTGCCTCTAAATATTTTGGTTTAAAGTTTTCAGCAACTTCTAACAGCACAGCAACTTTTGGATCTTTGCTTACTAAAATATTTCTTATAAATTCAGCAAAACCATTCAGCACCAGGTCGCCTTCAAAGCCCTTGCGGTTTATTTCATCATACATCAAAATTGCATCGCTTATATTTTGTTGCTGCATGCAATCGATGAGTTTAAAATAATAATCCTCATCAAGGATATTAAGATGCTCTAAAGTATTGGCATAAGTTAATTCCCCATTGGTAAAGCTTACTATTTTATCAAGAATGCTTAATGCATCTCTTAAACAGCCTTCACTTTTTTGAGCAATAACATGCAAAGCTGCCTTATCAGCTTTTATATCTTCTTTTTCACAAATTTCCTGCAGGTGCTCAACTGTATCATGATTGGTTATTCTTTTAAAATCAAATATCTGGCAGCGTGATAGAATAGTGGGAATGATCTTATGCTTTTCTGTCGTTGCCAAAATAAAGATGGCGTAAGGCGGCGGCTCTTCCAGCGTTTTTAAAAATGCATTAAATGCTGATGAACTAAGCATGTGAACCTCATCAACAATATACACTTTGTATGCCCCGGCCTGCGGTGCAAACCTAACCTGGTCAACCAAAGAACGAATATCATCAACAGAATTATTGCTTGCCGCATCCAGCTCATGAATATTTAAAGAAGTTCCATTATCAAACGAAACGCAGGAGTTACAAACATTACAGGCTTCTCCGTCAGGTGTCCTGTTCTCACAATTAATTGTTTTGGCAAGAATACGGGCGCAAGTCGTTTTACCAACACCTCTTGGCCCGCAGAATAAAAAGGCATGTGCCAACTGGTTATTCTTAATAGCATTCTTTAAAGTTGTAGTTATATGCGATTGCCCGACAACTGTATTAAAGTTTTGTGGCCTGTACTTTCTTGCTGAAACGATGAATTTATCCATAATTGATTGCGAACGTCAAATTTCGGATTTCTCTTTTGGATAATGGAATTTGTTTATTCACTTTTGACTAACTTTTTATTTTAGAGTATTTTCCAGAAGCTGTTTGATTAATTTTTGTTCCGTAGGAACATTTCGTAGGTAGAAACCCAAATGATTAAGTTCGTTCCGTAGGAACGATTGGTGCTTATCAGTTAAATTGCATTAATAATATTATTGTTAATGGCAAATAGTTATACACAAATTCATATTCAATTTGTGTTTGCAGTAAAGTACAGGGATGCCCTTATTAATAAGGAATGGAAAGAAAGGCTGCATCAATATATAACTGGCATTTTTCAGAACAACAAACATAAAATGCTTCAGATAAACAGCATGCCCGACCATATTCATATTTTCATTGGAATGAGGCCACATCAATCAATATCATCACTGATACAAAATGTAAAAACAGAAAGCAGTAAATGGATTAAAGAGCAAAATTTATGTTCCAATTTTGCATGGCAGGAAGGATATGGAGCGTTTTCATATTCAAAAAGCCAGGTTGATGATGTAATTCGGTATATTCAAAACCAGGAAATACATCACAGAAAGGAAACATTTTTGGATGAATATGGAAAGT
The DNA here is from genome assembly GCA_043749085.1 of Chitinophagales bacterium. GTDB lineage: Bacteria > Bacteroidota > Bacteroidia > Chitinophagales > Chitinophagaceae > Ginsengibacter. The sequence continues at coordinate 1,473 of JAYVEA010000342.1, read as the reverse complement.
TTTTGAAGGCGTTTGATATAGAATGGTATGAGCAATATATTTTTAAAGAATTGAAATAGCACCATGCGTTCCTACGGAACGCTGATATGAAATTATTGAATGTTCTACCCACCAATTGTTCCTAACGGAACATAAATACTATAAATCTTCCTAAGAGAATACGTCGCATTAGGGATTGCAGTGAAAAGCCCACAGTGCCGCAACTGCGGCACGAGGACTTGTAACGGAAAGCCCGACGGCTTGCGCAGTCATGCCTTTGGGGGCAGGGCAGGCTTGCCGGAATGCCCATATTTTTTCATTTTCAATTTTTCATTTCAACCATCAACCCTTACCTTTGCGCCTCGAAGAATCCGATCCTTGGGATCTGATAGAAAATTGAAATATTATGGCAAACGTTGGAAAGATAAAACAGATTATTGGTGCAGTGATTGATGTGCATTTTACAGGCGATAATAAGCTGCCCGAAATTCTTCATGCATTGGAAATTACCCGTCCGAATGGTGATAAAGTGATATTGGAAACCCAGCAGCATTTGGGTGAGGACAGTGTGCGCTGCATTGCAATGGATGGTACAGAAGGTTTAACTCGTGGAATGGATGTTGTTGATTTGGGTTCTCCGATTTTAATGCCAACGGGTGATGCTATTAATGGTCGTTTATTTAATGTTACAGGGGATGCTATTGATGGTTTACCACAGGTAAGTAAAGTGGGTGGTCGCCCGATTCACAATAAGCCGCCATTGTTTGAAAATTTAAGTACAGCTTCTGAAATTTTATATACAGGTATTAAAGTTATTGACCTTATTGAGCCTTATGCAAAGGGCGGTAAGATCGGTTTGTTTGGTGGTGCCGGTGTTGGTAAAACAGTATTGATACAGGAACTGATCAACAACATTGCAAAGGCATATGCAGGTCTATCAGTATTTGCCGGTGTTGGTGAAAGAACCCGTGAAGGAAATGATTTGATGAGAGAAATGATCGAAGCTGGTATTATGAAATACGGCGATAAATTTATTCATAGCATGGAAGAAGGCGGCTGGGACCTGGAGAGTGTGAACATGGAAGACCTGAAAGATTCCAAAGCAACCTTCGTTTTCGGACAGATGAATGAACCACCCGGAGCAAGAGCCCGTGTAGCTTTGAGCGGATTGACGATTGCAGAATATTTCCGTGATGGTGATGGTACAGGAAAAGGAAAAGACATTTTATTTTTCGTAGATAATATATTTCGTTTCACACAGGCAGGTTCTGAAGTATCAGCGCTGTTGGGTCGTATGCCTTCAGCGGTGGGCTACCAGCCAACGCTTGCAACTGAAATGGGATTGATGCAGGAAAGAATTACTTCTACCAGAAATGGTTCAATTACATCTGTTCAGGCGGTGTATGTACCAGCGGATGACTTGACTGATCCGGCTCCTGCAACTACATTTGCTCACCTTGATGCTACTACAGTATTGAGCAGGAAAATTGCTGA